>NZ_JVPL01000040.1:0-887 GCF_001054655.1 Bacillus sp. 220_BSPC | reverse complement strand
GATCACTACGATCATTTGGATTATTTCTCGATAAAGAAGTTAAAAGATAAGGTCAGTCAGTTCATTGTCCCACTCGGTGTCGGTGGACATCTAGAAAGATGGGGCGTTAAACAAGAACTGATTCAGGAACATAATTGGTGGGATGAAGCTTCATTCAAGGACTTGCAATTTATTTGTACGCCTGCAAGGCATTTTTCTGGTAGAAGTATAGGCGATGGCAATACGACACTTTGGTGTTCTTGGATAATTAAAGGAAAACAAGAAAAGGTATATTTCAGCGGCGATAGTGGTTATGGCAGCCATTTTAAAGAAATCGGCGAAAAATACGGTCCTTTTGATTTAACCTTAATGGAATGCGGCCAATATGATGAACGTTGGTCAACCATCCATATGCTTCCGGAAGAAACTGTTCAAGCACACATCGATGTACAAGGAAAACGGATGATCCCCATTCATTGGGCAGGTTTCACATTGTCTTTTCATGACTGGACAGATCCGATAGAACGGGTAACAAAAGCAGCCAATGACCTGGGTGTCCAGATCTGCACCCCTCAAATAGGCGAACCGGTAGTGCTTGGTTCGACGGATTTCCCTCAAACAAGATGGTGGAAATGAAAAAAGGGGTTCGGAATTAAAAAATTCCGAACCCCTTTTAAAATTCCCTTGAAATTTTGAGTTTTGGCGATTTGTACTCGCGATAGCCCTCTTTATTGCTGTTGAGTACTTTAAAGTTTCTCCCGAAGGGCAAAGGTAACAATCAAAGTGTTCATCGTAAACATAGTCATGTTTGCGAAAGAATCCTTCTTTTGTACGAGGACGTGTAGGGTAAAGCAGGCGTGATTTCTTTGTTAAATAGGTAGCTTGTAATCGCTGGTGTTTTATAAGCT
>NZ_JVPL01000039.1:0-56283 GCF_001054655.1 Bacillus sp. 220_BSPC | reverse complement strand
GTTAAACTCACGAGTAACCATTAAATTCACGAGTAAAATTGCTAAACTCAAGTAATGCAGCTGAATTCAAGAATAAACCAACAAAGGACCCCTTTTATGGTAATTACTTGGAAAGTTTTGTATTATTAAAATTGAATATTCGGAAAAATTAAGGAGCGGTGTTATGAGTTTAACAATCACTGATTTGTTCATCGGCCAGGTTGCTAGTATGCAACGCACATTTAATGAATCTGACGTAAAATTATGTAATGAATTAACAAAAGATTACAGTCCTATTTATCAAGTGAATAAAGAAGCATGGAAAAGTAATTTCAGCAGGCCGATTGTACCTGGTTTGTTAACGGAAGGCCTAATCACTCAAGTAATCAGTGAAAAACTCCCTGGTAGTGCCTGTATACTTTTACAAAAGGAATTGGTCTTTTATCATCCAGTACATATAGGCGATATAATTTCAGCGGAACTCGAGGTCATTGATATTAATTTGAATAGAGATTGGGTTACGCAAAAGGTGACTTGCTTTAATCAAGCAGGAATAGAAGTCATTAAGGGGCAAGTTGTCATTTTTGTTTTAAGTAATCAAGATACTAGGTGATGTGAATGGAAAATGTTAAAAACGTAATTAGGAATTGGGGATCGATTGAAGTTGACGAAAATGGAAAAGTTATAGGCGCAACAGCTGATTTTTATGAATATTTCATGATTATGCCGACTGATTTGATAGGAAAGTCCATTACGAGGATCATTCACACTTCTTCCAGCTTTTCTTTGAAAGGTCTTGACCATAAACATGTGTTTTCTGGTGTGATCAGCGGACATGCTTGTTTCATAAGGGTATTTCGTCGAGAAGCTAATACCCTTTATACCATAATCATCCGTCAAGACGAACTGGAATACAGTGATTTAGTGTATTTTACCAACTCCTTGGAGAAGAATAAAATCAAGAAAAATTCCGTGGTTCAAGGTCGATATAGCTTCGAAGAGATTGTTGGAAAGAGTAAGGAGATTGAGAGGGTAAAAGAGCTGGCCGCCAGAATAGCTACTAGCAGTTCAACAGTACTGCTTACAGGGGAAACGGGAACGGGAAAGGAACTTTTTGCCCAAGCGATCCATGGTTTGAGTACAAGAAAAGCACAGCCTTTTGTGCCAGTAAATTGTGCTGCGATTCCAGATGAATTATTTGAATCGGAGATTTTTGGTTATGAAGCTGGCGCTTTTAGCGGGGCGAAAAAAGAAGGTAAGCCTGGAAAAATAGAATTAGCTCAACATGGTACGTTGTTTTTAGATGAGATTTCTGAATTGCCTTATCAGGCTCAAGGTAAGCTATTACGAGTTTTACAGGAAAGGGAAGTGGAAAGGCTAGGCGGGACGGGGACTAAAAATGTTGATATACGTATTATTGCTGCATCGAACAGGGATTTAAGAACCCTTATTCAAGAAGGGAAATTCCGCCAAGATTTATATTATCGACTTTATGTTTTTGAATTGAAAATTCCTTCTTTAAGGGAGCGACAGGAAGATATTCTTCCTCTGGCACATCATTTCGTCGAGTATTTCAATAACAAGTTAGGGTCCCATGTGAAGGAAATTGATCCTAAACTCCAAGATTGGTTGATCCAATATGATTGGCCTGGTAACATCCGTGAAATCAAAGCGATAATCGAACGCGGAATGAATATCGTAGATGGTGGGACTCTAACGCTGGAATCTTTATATTTTACACCTAATTTCATATTGGAGGTTCCCTCAGTTGGAATCAATAATCCTTTTTCCGGTACGTTGGATGAAGTTGTAGGTAATGCTGAAAAATCAGCCATTCAGCGAGCATTAAAAGATTCGGAAGGGGATCGTTCTTTAGCAGCTCAAAAGCTGAAAATTCATGTTGCTAGTTTATATAGAAAAATTGCCAAATACAAATTGAAATAACAGTTTAATCTAATGAAATATCATCAGGTAAACCATTAGGGCACACTTATAAAAGTGTGTATTTTTTTTGAAATTCGCAACTTTGATTTGCAGTATTGCGAAAAAATGCAAACCTGCGAAAGTTTTAGGAAACTATAGCCAAATTTGTAGCCAATTCAAGTTGGCACACAAATTGCAATTATAGTTGTCAAGTAAGAGGTTTCGTGTTTAGTAGAATGTCCAAAAAACAGATAAATAGTATACAAGGAGGTAATGATATGCTGAATTTTTCTTTTTCGGAAGAGCAAGATTATTTTCGTAAAATATTGAAGGAATTTGCTAAGGAAGAGCTGCTTCCACATTATACAAAATGGGATCGCGAAGAGATTACTCCAAAACATTTGTGGAAAAAGCTGGGGGACCTTGGCGTAAATGGTCTTCGGATTCCTGTGGAATATGGCGGAAGCGGTGCAGATTGTGTGACAACGGGGATAGCTGCAGAGGAGATAGGGCGTGGTGATTTCAATCTTACTTACGCGGTGATGTTGAATGCATTAATCGGTGAAATTATCAATAATCATGCTAGCGAGGAACTGAAAAAGGAATGGCTTCCCAAAGTTTCAAGTGGTGAAAAAATTGTTGGCATTGCCATTACGGAGCCATCCGCAGGTACGGATGCAGGCGGAATTAAAACAACAGCAGTACATAAAGGAAATAAGTATGTGCTTAATGGAGAAAAGTCTGGAATTAGTGTTGTGTGGAGATGCATTTGTTTTATTTGCAAAGACAGAACCTGGATGGGGAAATCGAGGGATAAGTGCTTTCATGGTTCCTGCCGATATACCAGGAGTTGAATGTAGAGGGTACGCAGACATGGGGAATATCGCCATTGGAAGAGGTTCGATATATTTAACCGATGTCGAGGTTCCGGAAGAGAATATGATCGGTCTTCAAAATAAAGGGTTTTCCCAAGTGATGAATGGGTTTGATTTAAGTCGGCTGTTAATAGGGCTGCAATGTGTTGGCACCGCTTCACAAAGTATCGATGAAACCATCGAACATGTGAAAATCAGACATTCATTTGGTAAACCGTTGGCGACATATCAAGGGGTCTCCTTCCCAATTGTGACCCACTATACCCAATTAGAACTGGTGAAGTGGCAAGCCTATCGGGGCCTTTGGCTTCGTGACCAAGGGTTGAATCATAGTAAAGAATCGGCTTCCGTTAAGTGGTTAGGGCCTAAATATAGTGTAGAAGCTATCCATGAATGTTTGCTGCTGAATGGTCATTATGCTTATACGAAGGAAATGCCTCTTGAGCAACGCTTGCGTGATGTGATTGGGTTGGAAATAGGTGATGGCACTGCACAAGCCAATATGATGGTCATAGCAAAGGACATAATAGGAAAGGAGTTTCGTTCGCATTAATCCAAGGGATTAGCATTATTACAGTCGTGTTGGGTACGAACAGAGAATTGATGTGATGCAAGGCAGATCATCCTTAATAGTCAAGAAAACGAAGGGAATGAGAACGATGGAATTAACAGATGTAATTTATGAAAAAAGAGGCGGCATTGCAAAGATAACAATGAACAGACCTAAAGTTTACAATGCTTTTCGTGCCAGAACAATTCAAGAATTAATTTGGGCTTTTCGGGACGCTTGGGATGATAATCGTGTGGGTGTAGTGATTCTGACTGGAGCTGGCGAGAAGGCATTTTGTGTAGGTGGAGATCAAAAGGAAAAGGGAGAAGAAGGAGGATATAGTCATTCTGGTGGTTTAGGTGGTGGAATGGGACTGGAAATCGAAACGCTGCATCAAACGATCCGCAACATTCCTAAGCCGGTCATTGCAGCGGTTAATGGGTTTGCCATCGGAGGCGGGCATGTCCTTCATGTCATATGTGACCTAACCATTGCATCTGACACGGCAAAATTTGGCCAGAGCGGGCCAAAGGTCGGTAGTTATGACGCAGGTTTCGGTTCAGCTTATTTAGCACGAATTGTCGGAGAAAAGAAAGCGAGGGAAATCTGGTATTTGTGTGAACAATATTCTGCACAAGAAGCAAAGGAAATGGGACTTGTGAACAAAATCGTTGCCCCAGAACAATTGCTCGAGGCAGCAGAAGAATGGGCAAGAAAGATCCTTGATAAGAGTCCAACTGCGCTAAAAATGCTCAAATATTCCTTTAATGCAGATAGTGCCAACATTCAAGGGATTTCACAACTTTCGATGGGCAGTTTAGCGATGTTTTACAATACACCAGAATCGGAAGAGGGAAAAAATGCCTTCCTGGAAAAGAGGCCTGTTGATTTTAATAAATTCAGAGGTTGATGAGGGGGAAGAAAACTAGTGAAATTGGAGACGATTTTGACTCAGCAATATGTGGAGAAATATCAAGACGTTTGGCCAAACCGAACGATTTTGGATTATTTGAATGATGCTATAGTAAAGCATCCAGAGAAGATAGCGATTATCGATAAAAAAAGTAGTTTTACTTACAAGCAGCTTGGTAAGTTGGTCGATCGAATCGCATTGGGTCTCTTGCATATAGGATTGGGTAAGGGGGATGTTGTCTCTTTTCAACTGCCTAACTGGAATGAATTTATAATCTTACACTATGCTGTTACAAGAATCGGTGCCATCAGCAATCCCTTGATACCGATTTATCGAGATAGGGAAATTGGCTATATGGTTGGGATGGCAGAATCTAAAATGATTGTTGTACCAGATTATTTCCGTGGGTTTTATTACCCTGACATGATTGAGAGACTAAGCCATCAATGGCCTTCAATGAAACATATATATGTGATTGGGGAAAATGCCCCGAATGGGATGAAACTGTTCTCCTCCCTATTTGATGAACCTTGGGAAGACCGGATGGATTCTTCCATTTTGGATGAAATCACACATGACCCCAATGAGGTGACTGAAATTATCTTTACCTCGGGAACCACGGGAAGTCCAAAAGGAGTTATGCATACACATAATACCCTTTGTATATCTACAAATTATTGGATTGACCGCTTACATTTAAAATCCGATGACGTTCTTTTCATGGCGTCAACGTTCGCTCACCAAACGGGTTTTGGTTATGGAGTCAGGCTCCCAACACATATTGGAGGTACGGGAATCTATCAAGACATTTGGAATCCGAGAGAGTTTATTGAATGGGTTGAGAAGGAAAAGATAACGTTTACGGCGGGTGCCACTCCTTTTCTGCAGGATACGGTTCAGATGGGGGGGATAGAAAGGTATGACCTCAATTCGCTGCGAGTCTTCGTAGCTTTGGGTGCCCCGATTCCCAGGCATTTAGTAAAGGAGGCCGTGAAAAAAGTACCGTTCAAGATATTGTCAGGGTGGGGACAAACGGAAGATGGCTTGGTAACCTTGACGAGACTTGAAGATACAGAAGAAAAACTGACGAATACCGACGGAATCCCGTTTCCGGGTATGGAGTTAAAGATAGTGGATTTTGAAGGGGAAATCTGTGCCCCGAATATAGAAGGCTCTTTATTAGTAAGGGGTCCGGCTCTTTTTGTCGGCTATTTTAAACGAATCAATGATACGTTAGCTGAGTATAGTGACGGATGGTTCATTACCGGTGATCGAGCATTCATTGATGAAGACGGGTATATCCGGATTTCTGGAAGAAACAAAGACATAATCATACGTGGCGGTGAAAATATTCCAGTCGCTTATGTAGAAAATGTATTGTATGAACACCCGGATATTTCTAGTGCTCAGGTTATTGCGGTTCCAGATTCCCGTCTTCAGGAAAAAGCATGTGCATGTATCAGTATGAAAACGGGAAAGAGCCCGATCACGATGGATTCAATGCAGGAATTTCTCCTGGGAAAGGGATTGGCAAAACAATATTGGCCTGAATTTATTGAAATAATGGATGACTTTCCTCGTACGGCAAGCGGGAAAATTCAGAAATTCCGGCTCCGGGAAATGATTAATGAAAGGATAACCGACAATATATAGGCAGCTTAAATAAATCCATATTGACTAAATAGTGAAAGTGGAGGGGAATATGATGACAAAAAGAATGGCATTTATCACAGGTGCTGGAAGCGGAATTGGCAGAGAAATTTCAAAAAAATTGGCTTCTCGCAATATTAACGTCATCGTGGCTGATATTAATCTTAAAAATGCAGAGGAAACGGTTTCTTTAATCGAAAAGTCGGGTTTTGAAGCCAGAGCGGTCCATTGTGATGTAACGAAATTAGAAAGTGTAAAAAAAGCCGTCGAAGAATCAGTGAACTATTATCATAGAATAGATATATTGGTTAATAATGCAGGCTGGGATAAGGTGGAACCTTTTTTAAAAAGTGATCCCAGCACATGGAAAAGGATTATCGATATTAATTTACTTGGGCAGATCCATACTAGCAAGGAAATTTTACCTCTCATGATTGAAAATGGATACGGTAAGGTAGTAAATATTGCATCCGATGCAGCAAGAGTCGGATCAAGTGGAGAAGCAGTTTATTCGGCTGCTAAGGGAGGGGTTATTGCCTTTACAAAAACGATAGCAAGAGAAATGGCACGTCATAAACTCAACATCAATTGTATTGCGCCAGGTCCTGCTGATACGCCCCTATTTCAAGAAATAGGCTCATATAACGAAGGTATAGCAGGCGCCTTGGAAAAAGCGATTCCATTCCGACGGCTAGCACAACCAGAGGACATTGCCAGTGCTGTTGCCTATTTCGTTTCGGAAGAGGCAGGGTATATTACGGGGCAAACTCTTTCCGTAAATGGTGGATTAACAATGGTTTAATAGATCGTGGTTAAGTGGGTATGGAAGATTGAAAGTTTAGTAACCCTAAATCAAGAAAACTTTTCTAATACGTTTGACAATTGGATTTATCGTGTTAATATAAAGGCAAATGAATTTTAATATACAATTTGTACCACTAGGGGTGCTTTATAGGTAAAAGTTGATTTTTTACCCACAAAAGCTGAGATTGAAGTATGACTTTAAGACCCTTAGAACCTGATCTGGTTTATACCAGCGTAGGGAAGTGGGGTCTGGAACTATACATTTCTGTATTATTTCTTGTACAACCACTTTCTTTACGTTTAAGAAAGTGGTTTTTTGTTTGCAAAAAAAGGGGTGATAAGTGTTTTTTTCTGTTTCGTTCAATGAAAAAATACAATTTGGAGGTAATGGACATGAAGTTTTCAGAGGAAATCCGTAAGGAAGTTGATCACATTTGGGAAGCTAGTTTTAATCATCCGTTTGTAGCAGGAATAGGAGATGGCACATTGCCATTGGAGTGTTTCCGTTTTTATGTCATGCAAGATGCCTATTATTTATCTCATTTTGCTAGAGTTCAAGCCTTAGGGGCAGTCAAAGCTACAGATTTACATACAACAAGCAGGCTTGCCGGCCATGCACAAGGAACATATGAAGCGGAGTTGAAGCTTCATGAGAATTTTTCCGAGAGATTAGGCATCACAAAAGAAGAACGGGAAGATTTCAAGCCTGCCCCGACTGCCTATGCTTATACTTCCCATATGTATCGTGCGGCTTATTCGGGACATTTAGGAGATGTTATTGCAGCTATCTTGCCGTGTTACTGGCTGTATTATGAGATAGGTGTAAAGCTGCAAGGGTGCATGCCCGAAGAGCCGATTTATCAAGAATGGATAGCGGCTTACGGAGGAGAGTGGTTCCGCACTTTGGTGGAAGAACAAATTGCGAGGCTGGATGAGATTGCTGAAAAAGTAACTGAAGAAGATAAGGCGAGAATGAAAGAGCATTTTATTCTCAGCAGCCAATATGAATACTCATTTTGGGAAATGGCTTATCGTTTAGAGACATGGCCCGTTCATAAGGAAACATTAGAAGTATAAAAGGAGAATGAAACAATGAAAAAAGGATTGAAATTAACGGATATATTAGTCACGATCGTGATTGCGGTAGCATTTGGAATCGTTTATATCCTTTGGGGTTCGATTTATTATTCCGTTAAACCATTAGGATTACATCTGGATCAACTTATTTATGGAATGTGGTTTATAGCTGGCCCTGTCGCCTTTTTCATTTTACGGAAGCCGGGTGTGGCACTTTTGGCGGAGATAGCTGCAGCTTCAGGGGAATTCTTTCTAGGTTCCCCATGGGGGCTGACTGTACTGTTATATGGGGTGGTCCAAGGTTTGTTCGCGGAACTGGTGTTCATGGGGTTCAAATATAAAAAATTCAATATGCCGGTGGCCGTTTTAGCTGCGATGGCTTCCTGCCTGGCATCAGTTATCATGGATTTTGCATACGGGGAAATAGGTGCGCTTTCTACTTGGAATCTATCGTTATTCATGATAGCGAGGTTTGTGGGTTCCATATTCTTTGCAGGTGTGACCGCTTATTATCTAGTTAAAGTCCTGGAAGCAACAGGGGTAACTAATCTTGTGCGTCCGGTTTCCAATAAAGATTATGCAGAACTTGATTAAAAGAAGAGGTTGAGGGCCATGGAACCAATCGTTTCTGTTGAAAAGTTAAGAATGAAATTTCCCGGTGATGAATCTTTGATATTCAAGGACCTATCACTATCATTTGATCAGGGAGAAAAAGTGTTATTGTTGGGACCATCTGGATGTGGTAAGTCCACTCTGTTGCAAGTGTTAAGCGGATTGATTCCGAATTCCATCGAAGTCCCGATGAAAGCGGAGAAATTGAAATGCCCTTCTTCATGGGGGTATGTTTTTCAAGACCCTGATAGCCAGTTTTGCATGCCATTTGCCGATGAGGAAATTGCCTTTGTCCTAGAGAATCTTTCCGTCCCTAAAGAAGAAATGAAAGAGAAGATTCAAAATCATTTCCGTAAAGTAGGATTGAACCTGGACCATACAAGTATTGACACATTATCAGGCGGGATGAAACAGCGTCTGGCAATCGCTTCAGTATTGGCACTTGAACCAGAAGTTATATTTTTAGATGAACCGACCGCCATGCTTGATCCAGAAGGAACGAAAGAAATCTGGGACTTGTTGAAGGAAGTCGGAAAAGACAAAACGGTTATTATCGTCGAACATAAAATTGACCATGTTTTAGAATTCATCGAACGAATCGTGCTTTTAAACGATGACGGTCAAATCATAGCTGATGGTCCAAGAGACACAATTCTTTCCCTATATAAAAATGAAATGAGAGAACATGGAATTTGGTTCCCAGGTGTTTGGGATGAATATATACAGAGTAATGCACCCACTAGGGAATACCATTTTACAGATGGTTTACCCCTTCTGGATGTGCAAGGATTTAGCGGTTTTCGGAATAAAGAGGAAAAAATACACGTTGAAGAGCTGAAGGTCCATTCAGGAGAATGGATTGTGATCAGGGGAGAAAATGGCGCGGGCAAGAGTACACTTTTGCATGCATTGATGCAATTCATAAAAACGAAAGGTACGTATGAATTAGTGGGGAACCCCATTAAAGTGGTGAAAAATCCAACGGATCATATGACGTTTGTCTTTCAAAATCCTGAGTTTCAGTTCGTTGCAAATACTGTATATGAAGAGATTGCTTATTCATTGCGTATTGATAAAAGGCCGCAACAAGAAATAGATGAGAGAGTCCGCTCATTGCTTAAAGTTTTCCGTCTTGAGGCACATCGGGATAAACATCCATTTCAATTATCAATGGGGCAAAAGCGTCGATTAAGCGTAGCAGCCTCAATCGTAATAGACAAAAAAATCATTCTCCTGGATGAGCCGACCTTTGGTCAAGATTCGAAAAATACCTTTGCATTACTGGAATGGTTTGAGGAATATCGAAGACGTGGAATAACAGTGATCATGGTAACTCATGACGATCATATTTCAAAAAACTTTGCAACCAGGATCTGGACGGTTAAGGACGGAAACGTAATAAGTGATGAAAACATCGCGCAAGCCGGATTTGTTGAGACCAAAGTTAAAAGGAGTGTCATGTAGATGAATGTTTCAAACGCAGAAACATGGCTCCATGGAATTAATCCAAGCCTTAAACTTGGTGTGCTGATTGTGTTATGCATCGTGGCGTTATTCATTCACGACCTGAATTATATGATGAATATCACCATTGGCGTATTACTTTTATTTTTGTTTTTTACCGGGCATTCGATAAAACGCATCCTGCTTTTGTCGATTCCCTTTTGTTTCATTTTTATATCCACCTCTTCTGCCATGATATTATTCGGGCAAGGTGAAAAGCTTTGGTTTGAGTGGGGACTCATATCGATTACGGAAGAAAGTTTCATGAGGGGATTACTCGTAGGCTTTCGAGCTTTGTTTTTTGCGGTCCTTGGTTTAACTTTTTCCTTAACGACGAGACCAGTGAACTTGTTTTATTCGTTAATGCAGCAAGTTAGGCTTAAACCGAAATATGCCTATAGTTTCATGGCGGCATTAAGGCTGATTCCCATCATGATGGAGGAGTTCCAAACGATACGGAACGCGATGAAGGTACGCGGTTTCGAAAGGGGAAAAGGAATAAAATCGGTATATTTTAAAATGAAAGCCTACTCCATCCCGTTGTTATCCGGAAGCATCAGACGTGCACACCGAATCGCGGTTGCGATGGAGGCAAAGCGATTTACAGACAGTCGGGATCGAACATACTATTATGAATTCGGGTTTTCAATAAAGGACCATGGTTTCATTCTGTATTTTATCATCCTGCTGTTGGCCGGCTTTTATCTATCGATTCAATTCCCGTTAGTATCCATTTGATTTTATGAGATTGTAACTTTACTAGTTGGGGGTTCTTAGTATGAATGCACATGAATTGCATATTATTTCCACTGGGAAACAGCCAATTGAAAAGTTTGTGGAAATCGCTTCAAACATTCAGGAACATGTCGATTTCTTTTATCTAAGGGAAAAGCATAGGAGTGCAACGGAACTCTATCAAGCAGTGAGGCTATTACATGATAATAAGATTCCGCTTTCTAAGATCATCATTAATGACCGGGTGGATGTAGCCTGGGTACACAAAGTATTTGGTGTGCAATTGGCTTTTCATAGTTTAGATGCAGAAGTCGTAAAAGGAGCTTTTCCAGGGATGAATGTTGGCTGTTCGATCCATTCCATGGAAGAAGCGAAAGCTGCATTCAGCAAAGGGGCCAATTACGCGATTTATGGACATGTTTTTGAAACGGATTCAAAAATGGGCCTTCCTCCCAAGGGAGTTGAGGAGCTTCATGCAATCACAAGAAATGTCAATCTTCCGATAATTGCGATAGGAGGAATAACACCTTTTAATTGCCAAGTCGTGCTGGATGCGGGGGCACGCGGAATTGCGGTCATGTCAGGTGTGCTTGAAGCTGAAAATCCGATTGAAGCTGTTAAAGAATATGCGAAGTCTTTGGGAAAGGAGACATAATATGAATTCCATATATGATGCAATCATTGTAGGGGGAGGAGTAATAGGTGGGTCCATTGCATTTCAATTAGCCAAGCGAGGTAAAAAGGTCCTTTTATTGGAAAAAGACAGACTTGCCAGTAAAGCATCCAGTGCTGCAGCCGGGATGTTAGGGGCACAAGCCGAGTTAGATGCTGATAATCCCCTTTTTACATTGGCAAGCCGAAGCAGGGGGATGTTTCCAGCACTGGCGGAAGAATTAAAAGATATAAGTGGAATAGACATCGAATTAGTGAACAAGGGCATGTTTAAGGTGGCGTTATCGAGTGATCAAGTAGCCGAGTTGAAGAACATGATCAGAGTCCAGCAAGGTGCGGGGCTTGAGGCTGAATGGCTATCGACCGCTGAAATAAGGAAAACGGAACCGCTTTTATCGGATGAGATTAAAGGAGCCATGTTCATTCCGAATGATGGACAAGTTTCAGCCACGAGGCTGTCGCTCGCTTTTACTGAATCTGCAGCTGCACTTGGTGTGGATATAAAGGAATTTGTTCATGTCTCCGATTTGGTTACGGAAAACGGATGTGTAACGGGAGTTGTCACGGACATAGGTGGATTTTCAAGTGAAAATGTCATCGTGGCAGGTGGCGCTTGGAGTGCTTTCCTCCTAGAAAAATCAGGGATCAGGCTCGACAGTTATCCAGTAAAGGGAGAGTGCTTTTCCGTCCTGACCGATCGTCCATTGCTTGAAAAGACAATCTTCTCACATGGCTGCTATCTTGTGCCCAAAGTTGGCGGAAGAATCATTGTCGGGGCAACGGTTAAAGCGTACACTTTCGATCAAAAGGTAAGTCTTAACGGGATTTCTACGTTAATTGAAAGAGCAACGCAATTGCTTCCGGCGATTAAAGGAACCGAATTGGAAAAGACATGGGCAGGTATACGCCCCCAAACTGGGGACGGCTTGCCGTACTTTGGTGAACATCCGGCATGCAAAGGACTTTTCATTGCAACGGGGCACTATAGGAATGGTATCTTGCTTTCTCCAATTACAGGTGTACTTATAGCGGATATTTTGGAAAGGAAGGCAAATCCCGAATGGTCCCCTTTTCGATTGGACCGTTCGATACAGCCCCTTTTTTCTTGATGGAGGTGGATGAATTGGAATTGATTATTAACGGGGAAAAAATACGGATTCCTGCTGAAGAATCAACAGTTACAGGGCTTTTACAACACTTTAATCTACATCAAAAAGTAGTGATCGTTGAATTGAATGATGAAATATTAGCAAAAGAAAGTCTAAGTGAAACACTTTTGTCAAATGGAGACAAGGTAGAGATTGTACATTTTGTAGGAGGCGGATGATATGTTAAAGATTGGTTCTTATGAATTTTCCTCAAGATTATTATTAGGTACTGGAAAATATCCAAATTTCGATATTCAAAAACAATCAGTGGAGGTTTCGGAGACGGAAATATTAACATTCGCGGTCCGGAGAATGAACATTTTTGAAGCCAGTCAGCCCAATTTTTTGGAAAAGCTTGATTTGAAGAAATACACACTCCTTCCCAATACGGCAGGAGCTAAAACAGCCAAAGAAGCAGTGCGCATAGCCCAGCTTGCAAAAGCATCTGGCTTATGTGACATGATTAAGGTTGAAGTCATTGGCTGTCAAAAAACACTGCTGCCTGACCCGATTGAAACATTGAAAGCTGCTGAAGAATTAGTGAAGCTGGGATTCACCGTATTACCTTATACTTCGGATGATGTCTTGCTCGCTAAACGCCTGGAAGAAGTAGGGTGCCATGCAATCATGCCCGGAGCTTCACCAATTGGCTCTGGTCAAGGCATTATAAACCCACTGAACTTACGGTTCATCATGGAACAATCAGAGGTGCCGGTAATTGTTGATGCAGGGATCGGAACACCCTCTGATGCAGCAATCGCCATGGAATTAGGGGCGGATGGCGTATTACTTAACACTGCTGTTTCCGGAGCAAAAGACCCAGTCAAAATGGCGAGGGCAATGAAACTTGCCATTGAGGCAGGGCGATTGGGGTATGAAGCAGGAAGAATCGAAAAGAATGATTATGCGATTGCAAGCAGCCCGGTTGAAGGATTGAGCATTGGATGAATGAGCGTTATTCACGTCAGGAACTTTTTGGTCCTATTGGGGAAGAAGGGCAAATGAAAATTCGCAAAAAACACGTTTTGGTGATTGGAGCGGGTGCACTCGGTACGGGAACTGCGGAAGGCCTTGTACGAGCCGGAATTGGGAAACTCACCATTGTTGACAGGGATTATGTAGAGTGGAGCAACCTTCAAAGACAACAGCTTTATTGTGAAGATGATGCACAAAAAAGAATACCGAAAGCAGTGGCAGCGAAGAATCGCCTGAATGCGCTAAATTCAGATGTAATCGTAAAATCACTTGTGGCGGATGTTTCGGTAGATGAATTGGCAAAGCTTGTTGAAGGCGTGGATTTGATATTGGATGCCACTGATAATTTCGATACAAGGATGCTTATTAACGATACTGCACAAAAATATAAAATCCCCTGGATTTACGGTGCCTGTGTAGGGAGTTATGGGATAAGTTACACGGTAATCCCAGAGACGACACCATGTTTGAATTGTTTGCTGGAAACGGTCCCGATTGGAGGACTGACTTGTGATACGGCGGGAATCATCAGCCCTGCCGTTCTAACGGTCGTTGCCCATCAATTAGCGGAAGCTTTAAAAATCCTTGTCGAAGATCATGAATCGCTGAGAAACAAAATCGTTTCATTTGATCTTTGGAAAAATGAACATTCATCCATAAATGTAGCGAAATTAAAAAAGGATACTTGTTTGTCATGTGGGTCAAATCGAACGTATCCCCACCTCTCTTATTCAAATCGAACAAAGACCGCCGTTTTATGCGGAAGGGATTCTGTCCAAATCCGGCCGGCAGTGAAGGTTGAAAGAGACTTAGCGGAACTCGAAAATAATCTTATCGCACAAGGAGGTAAGATCGACAGGAATCCTTATTTACTTTCATTTACCATTGGAACCCATCGGTTGGTCGTTTTTAAAGACGGGCGGGCGTTGATTCATGGAACAAAAGATATTGCAGAAGCAAAAACGTTATATCATCGTTATTTTGGCTGAAATGGCACCGACTTGCAATTCACGTTTATACCCGTGAAAGAGTGCCAAAAAAAGATGCCCTTATAATAGGAAGGTATCGAACATTTTCCCAATGTGACTTATTTGCTCAGAAATATAAAACGAAAGCGGTGTCTGCCTTTTTGGGGCGGCACCGCTTTGTTATGGAACGATTATATAAGCAGCTTACATATCATGACTGCTATTATGCTTCTGACGGGAGTGCTGCCTGTTTTTCACCTTATGAGAACCGCTTAACGGTGCTGGTTGACCTGGGTTATTTCCTTTAGGAGCATTTTTTCGCATATCTTTACCATCGTTTTTGTTCATGTTCGATCCCTCCTATCACTTAAGATAATCAGTCCGTGAAATTTTATTCACATACATATATTTGCAAACCTCGTACATGCTATTGATGGACACTATATTTAAGGAGCTGATTCCAAATGCAGGATAAACAAGATAAGCGAAGGACTTTCCAGGAAGCCCAGCAAAGTTATCAACAAGTATTTGATGTATACTCATCCATTGAGAAAAGCGCACCGAATTACGGAACGGAATTGAAACATGTGAAGCAGGAAGTGAACGAGGCCTATCAACAAATACAATCTGCTTTAGTCACCGCTTCCGAACATCAGAAAGAACAATTGAAAAAATTCGAACAGGATATCCAGGCGATCGTCAATGAGGTCAATTCTGAGGACTATTGAGTGACAGGTTCTTTCGTCATGAGTCCATGCGCATTAGTCGTGAGTTTTGCGCGTTTTACTTGTGCGTTTCCTGATTTTAGAAAGGAATAGGCTTTTTGAAAAATGCAGGACATCTGCCATTTCAAAAAGCCTATCCTATTTAAAGCCTAGAAATGAGGGGAATCATTGGTTTTTCTTTCTTTTTTTATTGTTCTGCCTTTGCATTTCCGATAATGGCGGTTCATTTCCCAGTTCATCATTGTATCCAGCCCCATTACCTTGCGCTTTTGCTGCATTCATACCTGGTATAACATGATTTGCTTTTTGTTTTGTCATTTCGACACCTCCACCCATAGAATGCGATAATGTCGAATGATTATGTATGAAGTATCAATATGTTTTGCTGGAATAATTTATCAGGCCGAAAATAGAGGTATTTTCAAGAAAATGCATATTAGCAAGGCTTCTTAAATGCACTTTAATATGTGGGGGATTTTTTTCTATAAGAGAAACTTATCAAAAACAATAACTTTCTTGTTATTTACTTATACTCATTTCTATATTAGTATTAAGTTGAAGGAAGAGTTAGGGTGGGAGAAGAGAGAGAAAATTCGACAAACTAACTTTTTTACTTATATTTATAGTAAACATGGTTTCAGTGAACCAGGTTTTACTTTCATGTGCAGAATACGTTCTGACAGTTTAATAGGGGGTAATATTCATGACGAAAAATGACGTATACCAAGCGCGTAAGTCCTTTGAAATTGATGGGCAACGCTACAACTACTACAGCCTAGACGCTATTGAAAAAGCAGGGGATGGCCAAGTATCACGCCTTCCATATTCCATTAAAGTATTACTTGAAGCGGTACTTCGCCAAGTAGACGGAAGAGTAATCACAAAAGAACACGTTGCGAACCTTGCTAAATGGGGAACAAGCGAGCAACAAGATATAGATGTTCCGTTCAAGCCTTCACGTGTAATCCTACAAGATTTCACTGGTGTTCCAGTTGTTGTTGATTTAGCTTCTTTACGTAATGCTTTCGCAGCACTTGGTGGAGATCCTGACAAAATCAACCCGGAAATCCCGGTTGACCTTGTAATTGACCACTCTGTACAAGTTGATAAAGCGGGTACAATGGATTCCCTAGATGCCAATATGGATCTTGAATTCGAACGTAATGCAGAGCGTTACCAGTTCCTAAGCTGGGCTCAAAAATCTTTCAACAACTATCGTGCAGTTCCACCGGCTACTGGTATCGTTCACCAAGTTAACCTAGAGTACCTTGCGAACGTGGTTCATGCTGTTGAAACTCCAAACGGTGACTTCGAAGTATTCCCTGATTCTGTTTTCGGTACAGATTCACATACTACAATGATCAACGGTATTGGTGTTCTTGGTTGGGGTGTCGGCGGTATCGAAGCAGAAGCAGGCATGCTTGGACAGCCTTCTTACTTCCCAGTTCCAAAAGTCGTTGGTGTTAAACTGACTGGCCAACTTCCTAAAGGTACAACAGCTACTGACCTTGCATTGAAAGTAACACAAGTTCTTCGTGCACACGGCGTAGTTGGTAAATTCGTTGAGTTCTACGGCCCAGGAGTAGGATACCTTCCACTTGCTGACCGTGCAACAATCGCTAACATGGCTCCTGAATACGGTGCTACAGTTGGTTTCTTCCCTGTTGATGCAGAAGCGATCGATTACATGCGCTTAACTGGCCGTGATGAAAAACAAATTAAAGTGGTTGAATCATACTGCAAAGAAAATGGTTTGTTCTACTCTCCTGAAAACGAAGATCCAGCATACAATGATGTTGTGGAAATCGACCTTTCAGCAATTGAACCAAACCTTTCAGGCCCTAAACGCCCGCAAGATTTGATTCCACTTTCTCAAATGAAAAAATCTTTCCATGACGCAATCAATGCACCTATGGGCAACCAAGGTTTTGGTATGGACAATTCTGAATTGGATAAAGAAGTAACTGTTAAATTTGCCGATGGCAAAGAAACGGTAATGAAAACAGGTGCGATTGCAATTGCTGCAATCACAAGCTGTACGAACACTTCTAACCCGTACGTAATGCTTGGAGCAGGTCTTATTGCTAAAAAAGCAGTTGAAAAAGGCTTGACTGTTCCGGATTATGTAAAAACATCATTGGCACCAGGTTCTAAAGTTGTTACTGGTTACCTTCGTGATGCAGGTCTTCAACCATACCTTGATCAATTAGGATTCAACGTAGTTGGTTACGGCTGTACAACATGTATCGGTAACTCAGGTCCATTGGCTGACGAAATCGAAGCAGCTGTTGCTGAGGCAGATCTTCTGGTAACTTCAGTACTTTCTGGTAACCGTAACTTTGAAGGCCGTATTCATCCACTAGTTAAAGCGAACTATCTTGCTTCTCCAACTTTGGTTGTTGCATATGCACTTGCTGGTACTGTGGACTTCGATCTTAACAATGATTCACTTGGTAAAGATAAAGATGGTAACGATGTATATCTTGCTGATATCTGGCCATCACAAGAAGAAGTTAACGCTGCTGTTAAAGCAACAGTTACACCGGAATTATTCCGTAAAGAATACGAAACAGTATTCAACGATAACAAACGTTGGAATGAAATCCAAACAAGCAACGAAGCGATTTATGCTTTCGATTCTAAATCAACATACATTCAAAATCCTCCATTCTTTGAAGGATTATCACCAGAACCGGGTTCAGTTAACCCACTTTCCGGCTTGCGTGTAGTTGGTAAATTCGGTGACTCAGTTACAACTGACCACATTTCTCCTGCAGGTGCAATCGGTAAAGATACACCAGCTGGTATCTATCTTCGTGAAAACGGTGTGAAACCGCGTGACTTTAACTCTTACGGTTCTCGTCGTGGTAACCATGAAGCGATGATGCGCGGAACATTCGCAAACATCCGTATCCGTAACCAAGTTGCTCCAGGTACAGAAGGTGGATACACAACTTACTGGCCAACAGGCGATGTAATGGCTATCTATGATGCTTGTATGAAATACAAAGCTGATGGAACAGGTCTTGCAGTAATCGCTGGTAAAGACTATGGTATGGGAAGCTCTCGTGACTGGGCTGCGAAAGGTACTAACCTTCTTGGCATCAAAACAGTCATCGCTGAAAGCTTTGAACGTATTCACCGTTCTAACCTTGCATTAATGGGTGTTCTTCCACTTCAATTCAAAGAAGGCGAAAACGCTGAAACGCTTGGATTGACTGGTAAAGAAGCGATCGCAGTTAAAATTGACGAAACGGTTAAACCGCGTGATATCGTAAAAGTTACAGCTACTGATGAAGCTGGAAACGTAAAAGAATTTGATGTGCTTGTTCGTTTCGATTCCGAAATCGAAATCGATTACTACCGTCACGGTGGTATCCTTCAAATGGTATTACGTAATAAATTAAAAGGCTGATTTCAGCTTTTGGGAAGCGGTAAACCTATAATAGGTTTACCGCTTTTTTTGTGTCAAGTTTATGAAACAATGAGATATCATGATATGATTTATAGGAATTGCACTTTTCCGCATACCCTTTTATTGTTAAGATGGAATAGGGAAGTTGTTCTAATTCTGGAAATGGACTAATATTTTTATTGTAATGGGACTAGGAGGACGAGTATGCTTAAAAAAATTATTGCTTCGGTGGCCTTACTATCACTTATTACTGTAGCGATCGTGCAGGCGATGGATAATGAATCGAAGGGAAATGACGAAAAAGATGCTTTGGGCGGATTGAAAATTGGAGCTAAAGCACCCAATTTCTCTTTGAAAACTTTGGATGGTAAACAAGTTGAATTATCGGATTATGAGGGCAAAAAGGTAATGCTGAATTTTTGGGCAACGTGGTGCCCGCCTTGCAAGAAGGAAATGCCGGATATGGAGAAATACACACAACAAGCGGGTGATGACGTCGTCGTACTTGCAGTCAATATTGACCCTGAAAATGATGTACAAGCATTTGTGAAGGATAATGGAATTACTTTTACCATACCGCTGGACAGTCAAAGTGCAAAAAATCCAGTGAATGAGCGCTACAAAATTCTTAGCATACCGACAACTTATTTCATCGACAAAAAAGGCATTATCAGGAATAAGGTAATTTCAGCCATGACATTAAAAGATATGGAACGAAATATAAATAGTATGCAGTAGGGTAATCTCATGAAGTTTGAAGTGATTTTTTGCGACACACTTCTGCCGAAAACCCGGCATGTTACTAGGCGACAGACGATTTCTGAAAAAAAGGAACGTTTTTTATTACAAGACGGAACCTTATGGGGTTCCGTCTTTATTGGTGTTAACAAAGTTGTCAAATTTTAATGGAAAAATCAAAAAATTTAAAAAAATATGGTTAAAGTTTATGAAAAAAGGGTTAAAGTATAGAGAGCGGCGATTATGGTGTTTTTATCAGGTTAAAAATCTGATAATTATGACAATTTAAGGTATGGAAACCATATAGTCATAATTTTACGTTAATTTGGCAATGCTGAATAGTATATTAAAAATAAGTAGGTGAAAAGCATGAAAAAAAGAAAAAGGACATTTGAAGAATTAATTAAAGAAAACAAAAGGGAATTATTGATGGACGTTAAACAAATGGAAAGACTCGAAGAACGTCTTGAAAAAAAACATATGCAAAAGGCTGAATAGTCTTTGTTTAAAAAGAGTCAGGGCCATGAAGATCCCTTTCAAGGTGCTGGCTCTTTTTTCATAACTATTTCAAAAAATGGCATTCATGAATTTCCTCTTTTATATCCATGATAAGAGAAGGAGGCGATAGAATGGGTAATCCAAAAAAAGATTCCAAACACTTTAGACCGAGCCATCAAGGAACACAGCCAATAGCAGCGGGTGGGAACAATGGTAAGAAAATGCAGGACAAATCCGGCAAACATGCTCAGGTCATTCAAACTAAAGGCGAGTAATCAAGGGACAAGCTAATAAAGTAATCGTAATAATATTATGTAAATAATAAAACATGAGGTGAAAATAATGGGCACAAATAAGCACAATCCGGATAATCGTTTGGATAATGTTGAAAAAATTCAAGATGCAATAGAAAATACGGAAGAGAACATAACCGCTGCAAATGAAACGTTATCATTCTCTTCAGGGGAAGAAAAACAGGCAATTCAGGCTAAAAATGAACGAAGAAGAAAGAGCATTGATGGAATGAAGGAAGAAATGCAAGATGAGCAGGAAGCACGGGAAAGCGGTTATAGTAACGATAATATTTAAACAAAAAGGGGAGAAAGAGATGAGAAATCTTTCTCCCCTTTCATTTTAGGTTCAACGCAGGGAAACAGTCTATAAAGACAGCTTAAATGAAATTTGCACAATTGTTATGGTAAAATGTTTATTGCAAGAGAAATGAAAGTGGGGAAACAAAATGTTCATAGCTGAAAACGAAATTGAAGTGCGGTATGCAGAGACAGATCAAATGGGTGTCGTTTACCATGCGAATTATTTAATATGGATGGAACTAGGCAGGACAAAATTGATAAATGATTTAGGGTTTTATTATGCTGATATGGAAGCGGATGGCATCCTCTCACCTGTTATGGATATTCAGGCTTCGTATAAAACCCCTGTTAGATATGGTGATAAGGTAAAAATTAAAACCTGGATTGAAAAATATGACGGTTTACGCGTCGTTTATGGGTATGAGATCGTAAATGGAAAAAATGAAGTAGCGGCTACAGGTCTTTCTTCCCACGTATGCGTTAAAAAGGAGAGCTTCCGCCCGATATCCATTAAACGCATGTATCCTGAATGGCATGAGGCCTATGAGAAAAATAAAAAGCAGGATGAATTGGTTTAATTACATTTATTGAGGTGATCAAAAATGGCTTTTGGGATCAAACGGGTAGACGTCGTAGCCTGGAAGCAGAAAATCGATCAAGGCCAAATAGCTTTTTTAACCCATTATTGGCTGGACGACCGATTTCCCGGTTGTAAGACGGTTACAAAAGTCGGATGCAATGATTTACGGCGTTTATCGGAGTGGGGTAAGCAATACGGGCTTAAAAAAGAGTGGATTCATCACAGGAAGGATGGTTATTCTCATTTTGATCTTTTAGGGGATAAACAAGCAGAAATTCTTAGGGCGGAAAATATTGAAGAGCGCCTGCTCGATTGAACAAGAAAAAACAGCAGTTTACACCGCTGCTTTATTGTCAAGCACTCTTTTCATATTGAAATTCTGGTTCAGTCAGTTTTTCATTAAAAGTAATAAGTAAATCGTGACCATCAAAGTACCATAAATCTTTTTCTTCTACATAAAAATTAATCTCGTTCATAGTCGTTGCGGCCGCTGCATTTTCCGGTTCTTCTTGCATGATACCTAATGAAAAGCCGCTTTGGACGGTACTATGCCCGCCATATCTTACATAAAAACGCAAATGAGAGCCTTCTTGAAGCCCTAGCTCATCAATATACCACTTAGCTGCTTGATCGGAAATGGTCAGTTTCATACTCATTCTCCTTCCTAGAGGTTGGTTATTTAAGTATAAAGTAATTATGCGGTAGATGCTAATAATGTGCGTTTAAGAAAGGAAACAACCATGAATATTATATACAATATTTGTTTCATAACTCGAAAAAGATCCAACGAAGTCGAAGTGTTGATGCTATTTCGCCAAAAGGATCCCAATCGGCATAAATGGAATGGCATAGGCGGGAAAATAGAAAAAGGTGAAACCATCGATGAATCGATGGAACGCGAAATTCTTGAAGAAACTGGTTTGAAAGTAAAGGGGATGAGCTTTCGAGGGATCGTGACATGGAATGAAACAGGTGGAATGTATGTTTACAGAGCTGAAGATGCAGGGGGAGGGCTATCTGCCTGTGATGAAGGGGAACTTGCCTGGAAGCCATTTCAATGGGTTATGGAGGCAAGTGATGTAGTGTCCAACATAAAGTATTACCTGAAAGATATATTACAGGATGAACCACCACAAGAATTTGCATGCACCTATGAAAATGAACATTTAATATCAGTCAAAAAGAAGCCTCTGCCTGATATGGCAAAAGAATTGACTTACAATTGAAAACCGCCTTTTTGATTCCTGAGCCATCTAACAAAGTGGCAGGGGAATATTCGGACTATTGATATATTTATGAGTTATACAAGACTCTGAAATTATATATTGTGAGGATAAAACGAAATGCCATCTAATTAATTTCCTCATAAAGACGGGGCCGGTAAAAGGGTATACGGAATGGTATTGCCCGTAAGATCGTTTCGTACACATATGAGCACACACAATAATAGCTGCAGATTCCTGCAGCTATTTTGTATTGCCTTTTTCTTTTGCTTCAGCCTCGGCAAGCTTTCTCAGCAAGACTGGTGTGGGCATATGCATGATTTGCTCTAAAGGCAAGTTAAGTGACTTGGATAACTTTAATGCAGTTTCCGGTGATATTTGCAGTGGCTTCATGGCACTTTCTCCTATCGATATGTAATAACTAGTTCCAGTGTAGCCTCTGTTCAACAATTATTCAATCCTTACTTGACTCTTTCTCCAATAAACGAATTCCAAACCATTCTTTCGATTTGAAGTAATGTAGAAATGGTTTAGGTCCTTTTACCTTGACAAAAGAATCGTGCAGAGTCCAGAATGGAATATAAATAGTCTAAATAGTTCATTTTTTCAAGGGTGGTCTGACTTCCTTTCAATTAAACGGGTATAAAGATTCACGTTTCTTTGTTTGGATATAATGGATTAGCTTTTTCGTGATTTACAAAATCAGGGGGAGTGGGATATGGGGATTTTCATAAAAGTGAAGCCAATAAAAGCAAACTGGTTTCAAAAAGCAAATGAAACAGATGGCATATTGGATGTAAGCAGTGAACAGGTGAAACTTCAGGTTAATATCATCGATTTAACGGAATACGATTTAAAGCTGATCCATGCTTTTAGAGAGGCAATCGAACCTCAGGTCGAGGAAGTTGTGGATGCCTTTTATCAATCGATTCTGCAGGTTCGGCGCACAGCACAGTGGGAAGATTGAGAAAAACGTTAATTACTCATATGTTATCTTTATTCAATGGTGTGATTGACGATGATTTTGTTAAATTGCGGACAAAGGTGGCGAAGACTCATTATCGTATTGGCTTACAGCCCCGGTGGTATTCATCCGGTTTTCAAAATGCACAGAATCACTTGCAAAGAATTGTCTTTGAACAAACCAAGAATGAAGATGAGCAGCGGGCATTAGTCCTTGAGGCATATGAAGTGGAACATTTAAAGGCTAGGGAAAATCAATATAAAGAAATAAAAGAGGAAGTAAAAAGGAAAATCTCGTTGGTTAGTGAAGAAGTCTTGTATTTAAGTGAAGAAACGGATGCTTCCGTTAAGCAATTGATAGAAAACGGGCAATTTGTCAAAATGCAGATCGCAACGCGCGCTGAATAATCCCTTGGTTCAAAAACAATGGCAGAAGCGTATGCAGATCTTAACGGAAAAGATACAAAACCTTGTTAATTTCATGAAAAATGTTGATGAAAAGATCGTTTTATTAAACCAATCTTTCTTAAGCATCACCGAGTTTGTTAAGCTTGTACAGGGAATGGCCGACCAGACAAATTTACTATCTTTGAACTCAGCCATCGAGGCAGCACGGGCAGGTGAACATGGTAATGGATTTGCGGTTGTTTCGAAAGAGGTCAGGAAACTTGCTGAACAGACTAAAAAGTCGATAGCTGAAATAGATGCAATCGTGCAATCATCAAATGTATATATGAAAGATGTTGTTGATTCTGTCCTAAGGGTCAAAGAAGTGGTTCAAGCAGGTGAGAAGGAATCTGGATTAACGGAAAATTCCTTCAATGAAATAATCGGAGTCATCAAAGGGAATATAACGGATTCTGCAGAAATGGAAATGACAATTCAGGGTTTAGTGTCAATCATCCAGGAAATCGGTAACGCTACTGAAAAGGTTTCGAGGCATGCCGGTATCCTGAATAACACGGCAAATGAATTGTAGAAAGTAAAATAGGCCCATGTACGGGCCTATCTTCACATGGTAATGCACATGTTCTTATAACCATTTTACTTTAGGTTCAGTTTTATCGATAATCCGCTTGATGTTTGCACGATGCCGGTAAAAAATGAAGATCGTTATTATACCGATTACAATAATGAGCGGCAAATCACCAGTATGAAACACTAAACTGTAGATGAGAGCAAGTAGACAAGCAATCATGGAAGAAAGCGAGACATATTTGGATATGTATAAGGATATGAAGAATATGAAAACGGCAAAAACGAAAAACAATGGTTCATATGCAAGAATGACACCAGCAGAAGTTGCAACAGCTTTACCGCCCCGAAAGTTTGCGAAAATGGGAAACATATGACCGATGACCGCAAATACTCCGGCTAGCAATGGATTCATTCCCAGGCCAAGCAGAACCGGCAGAAGAGTTGCTAGGGTACCCTTAAGAATATCCATGGTAGTAACGGTTAGTCCTGCCTTGAAACCAAGTGTCCTGAAGGTATTTGTCCCGCCTAGATTTTTACTGCCATGCTCCCGGATGTCGATTTTGTAAAATGTTTTACCGATTATTAAACCGGACGGAATCGAACCGATCAGGTAGGCAGCCAGTATAGTGATAAATGTAAGCATTCTATTACCCTTTCTTTAAGAAAAATCTTCTTTTTTTATCACGTTTAAGGAAGATTGTTCCCTTTTTCAAAAATAAACGTGTAGAAATAGCTAAAAACAGCCTGAAATACCTGTTAAGCTTCTCTTATTGTAACATTTTCGTGACAAAATGGTACGGCTGTCCAAAAAAAATCCACTAAAAAAATGAATTTTCCTTGATGGACCTACATCTTTTGATATACGTTAAGTTCATGAACGGTAAAAGGTTTAGACTTCCTTATTTTCGTAAATATAAAATGAACGATGCCTCCTTGTATAAATTGTTACAATACGTGGTAGTCTGTATGAACATAAGAAAGTTAAGTGGGTAATGCCTTTTCGAAACTTATTCTATCTTGTATAATGATTTTTCTTAATAATGGTAATAAACAGCTTTTCTCTGTAAAATACCTTTGTTAGGAATACTCTTTAATCAAATATTACATTTTATTATAAAGGGGATTGAAAAGAATGATAGAAAATCCAAGCAGAGAAGAAATGGGAAAGATGTTGAAAAAATCGAAGCGCATCGCTGTCGTTGGTTTATCTGATAACCCTGAGCGCACTTCTTATATGGTATCGAAGGCCATGCAGGATAGCGGATATGAAATCATTCCTGTAAACCCTTCTGTATCCGAAGTGCTCGGTGTAAAGGCAGTTAAGGCACTGAAGGATATTGAAGGGCACGTCGATATCGTCAATGTTTTCCGCCGTTCAGAGTTCCTTCCGGAGATAGCCAAGGACTTTGCAGAAATCGATGCAGATATCTTTTGGGCGCAGCTAGGGGTGGAAAATGAAGAAGCCTATAATTTTTTGAAAGAAAAAGGACATACTGTCATCATGAATCGATGTATAAAAGTCGAACACGCCCTTACTAAGTAAAATGAAGAGCGGAACTTCCGCTCTTTTTTTAAGGTATCGCTTTATTTCTGGAGAAAAACTGAAAGGCAGCCATAGCGGGCATTGAGCGGTCGGGCAAAATTAAGCCATTAAAGCTTAATTTGATTAAAATAATAAAAGTATATTTGCCAAATGAAAATTTACCGCTACAATTAGAATGGTAGCTATGATACGTTTTGTTCCATACAAATGTGCTAACGCTAATAAAAAGGACAAAAAAATAGAACACTTGTTCTTTGTTCGTGAAAGTATTATACTTGTTATAATGATAATAACGTATGTATTAATGGATTTGTTAAGCTAGTGAGTCATTTCATTGCAGTATGATTTGGCCCGGAAATTGTGTTTAGTAAGGAAAGGGGAATTTCTGTGGCAAAGAAAGTAAAAACAATCGAGTACAATGATGATGCAATTCAGGTACTGGAAGGACTCGAAGCGGTCAGAAAACGTCCCGGTATGTATATCGGCAGTACTGATGCACGCGGACTTCATCATTTAGTGTACGAGATTGTAGATAACTCCGTAGATGAGGCTTTAGCTGGATATGGAGACCAAATTAGTGTGAAAATACATAAAGATAACAGTGTAAGTGTGTCCGATAAAGGGCGTGGAATGCCTATTGGCATGCATAAATTAGGTAAACCGACGCCTGAGGTCATATTAACGATTCTTCATGCTGGAGGTAAATTTGGACAAGGCGGATATAAAACGAGTGGAGGCCTTCATGGAGTCGGTGCTTCGGTCGTTAACGCGTTGTCTGAATGGCTTGTCGTGACAATCAAGAGGGACGGGTTCATTTACGAACAACGTTTTTTCAATGGCGGAAAGCCAGAAACCACTCTGGAGAAAATCGGCAAAACAAATCAAGCTGGGACCAAAATCCACTTCAAGCCCGATCCTAAAATATTTTCGGTGACGACTTTTAATTATGAGATCCTGTGTGAGCGTCTTCGCGAATCAGCTTTTCTTTTAAAAGGCATGAAGATAGAATTGACGGATGAGCGTAACGACCATAATGAAATTTTCCACTATGAAAATGGCATTGAAGCGTTTGTCGATTATTTAAATGAAGAGAAAGAAACACTCCATAGTGTAGTCAGCTTAGAAGGGGAACAAAATGGGATTGAAGTCGAACTTGCCTTTCAATTCAACGATGGTTATTCAGAAAATATTCTAAGCTTCGTGAATAACGTTCGTACAAAAGACGGAGGCACCCATGAGATTGGTGCAAAAACGGCCATGACACGGGCATTTAATGATTATGCCAGAAAAATGGGGCTATTAAAGGAAAAAGATAAAAACCTCGAAGGTACCGATATACGTGAAGGCTTGTCTTCAATCATTTCAGTGCGCATCCCTGAAGAACTTCTTCAATTCGAAGGACAAACCAAAAGCAAGCTTGGAACCAGCGAAGCCCGTTCTGCAGTCGATTCCATCGTATCAGAGCACCTAGCCTACTTTTTTGAAGAAGATCCGACCACGAGTACCCTATTGGTTAAAAAAGCGATTAAAGCGTTCCAGGCAAGGGAAGCGGCACGTAAAGCCCGTGAAGACGCAAGAAGCGGGAAGAAACGGAAAAAATCCGATGCCATCCTTTCCGGGAAATTAACACCAGCCCAATCGAAAAATCCCGAACGAAATGAATTGTATCTTGTAGAAGGTGACTCTGCTGGGGGATCCGCTAAACAAGGGCGGGATCGCCGTTTCCAAGCAGTTCTACCTTTGCGGGGTAAAGTTATCAATACGGAAAAGGCAAAACTGGCGGATATTTTTAAAAACGAGGAAATAAATACCATCATCCATGCCATCGGCGGAGGTGTCGGGGCGGAGTTCAATACGCCGGACACTAACTATGATAAAGTGATCATCATGACTGATGCCGATACGGATGGGGCCCATATCCAAGTGCTGCTGCTGACTTTCTTTTACCGATATATGAAGCCGTTAATAGAGTCAGGAAAGGTTTACATTGCCTTGCCCCCTTTATATAAAGTGAGCAAAGGGACAGGGAAGAAAGAAGTCATTGAATATGCTTGGAGCGATGAGGAGCTCCAGGGAGCGATAGACAAGGTAGGGAAAGGCTATATGATTCAGCGCTATAAAGGGCTGGGTGAGATGAATGCCGATCAATTATGGGATACCACCATGAACCCGGAAACAAGGACATTGATACGTGTGAAGATCGATGATGGAGCACGTGCAGAAAGACGTGTGACAACTTTGATGGGAGATAAGGTTGAACCGCGTCGTAAGTGGATTGAAGCCAATGTCGCTTTTGGTCTCGAAGAGGAATCGAATATTTTAGATAATGAAAATATGTCGATTGAAGAGGAGGTCATTAACGATGGTATTTGAAGAAACGTTTCGGGATTTGCCGCTTGAAGAGGTAATTGGTGACCGCTTCGGCCGTTATAGTAAATATATTATCCAAGATCGGGCACTTCCTGATGCAAGGGACGGCTTAAAACCGGTGCAGCGCAGGATATTGTATGCGATGCATGTCGAAGGAAACACTCAGGAAAAAGGATTCAGGAAATCCGCAAAAACGGTCGGTAATGTAATCGGTAACTATCACCCTCACGGAGATTCATCCGTTTATGAGGCAATGGTTCGGATGAGCCAAGACTGGAAGCTGCGGAAGGTCATGGTCCAAATGCACGGAAACAATGGTAGCATTGATGGTGATCCGCCTGCTGCGATGCGGTATACGGAAGCAAGGCTTTCATCGATTGCCTCCGAGATGCTGCGGGATATTGAAAAAAGGACGGTCGATTTTGTACCGAACTTTGATGATACTTCAGAAGAGCCCATTGTATTACCTGCAATGTTCCCTAACCTGCTTGTAAACGGCTCTACAGGAATTTCAGCCGGCTATGCCACTGAAATCCCCCCACATCAACTAGGTGAAGTCATTGATGCTGCCATTATGCGAATCGATAAGCCGGAAGCGACAGTCGCTGATTTAATGACTGTCATTAAAGGGCCGGATTTTCCTACTGGCGGTATCATTCAAGGAATTGAGGGCATTCGTAAGGCCTATGAAACAGGTAAAGGGAAAATAATCATTCGCGGGTTGGCGGAAGTGGAAACGATTCGGGGCGGCAAACAGCAAATCGTCATCACTGAAATCCCATATGAAGTCAATAAAGCAAACCTTGTTAAGAAAATGGATGAATTCCGTCTAGACCGGAAAGTGGAAGGTATCGCCGAAGTAAGGGATGAGACCGACCGTACAGGACTGCGCATTGTCATCGAACTGAAAAAAGAAGCAGATGCAAATGGAGTCCTGCATTATTTATACAAAAATTCCGATCTCCAAATTGCATACAATTTCAATATGGTTGCGATTTATAAAAAACGGCCAACATTGATGAGCCTGCCTAAAATGCTCGATGCTTATATCGAACACCGTAAAGAGGTAATCGTGAACCGTTCACGTTATGAGCTGCAAAAGGCACATGACAGGGCACATATCGTCGATGGATTAGTGAAAGCTTTATCCATATTAGATGAAGTCATCGCTGTCATCCGGGCATCTAAAGACAAACGGAACGCTAAAGATAACCTCATAGCTAAATTTGCTTTTACAGAAGCGCAAGCTGAAGCCATTGTCTCCTTGCAGTTATATAGGCTGACAAATACGGATATTACAGCACTTGAAGCAGAGGCAGCGGAATTGAAGGACAAAATTGAGGAATTGACAAAGATTCTTGGCAGTGAAAAAGTTCTTCTTCAAGTAATTAAAAAAGAACTTCGATTCATTAAAAAGGGCTTTGATGACGGACGGCGTTCCAAAATCGAAAAAGAGATTGAAGAAATCAAAATAAATCTTGAAGTCTTGATTGCGAGTGAAGACGTGATGGTTACCGTTACGAAAGAAGGCTATGTCAAACGGACATCGTTACGATCTTATGCAGCGTCAGGAGGTCTTGATTTTGGCATGAAGGATTCCGATCGCCTGCTCCAGAGGCTTGAGATGAATACAACAGATGTCCTGTTGCTGTTCACATCCAAAGGGAACTACCTCTATTGTCCAGTTCATCAGCTTCCTGATATTCGCTGGAAGGAAACCGGACAGCATATCGCGAACATCATTCCAATCGACAGGGAAGAACAAATCATAAAAGCGATTCCAATCAAAGATTTTACCATGCCGGAATTCTTAGTGTTCATCACGAAAAATGGTATGGTGAAAAAGACAGAATTAGCTTCCTATAAAGCCCAGCGTCATTCAAAACCGCTGGTTGGTGTCAATTTAAAAGGTGACGATGAACTGGTCGATGTCCATCATACCGATGGGCAGGCTGACCTTTTCCTAGTCACTCATAATGGCTATGGTTTATGGTTTGATGAAGAAGAAGTAAGTGTTGTCGGTGTCCGGGCAGCCGGAGTCAAAGGGATTAACTTGAAAGAAGATGACTATGTCATTGGCGGAAAAGTTTTGGCCAAGGATAGTAAAGAATCAATCTTTATCGTTACACAGCGCGGGGCCATAAAGAAAATGAAATTAACCGAGTTTGAAAAAACGAGCCGGGCAAAACGCGGTGTCGTGGTCTTGAGGGAATTGAAATCGAATCCTCATAGGGTCATTGGTTTCGATATCATTAACAAAACCGACAGTCTATTCATTCTTTCCGAAAAGGGAACCATTGAAACGATTCATGCCGCTTCATTAAAAAATCATGATCGATATACGAATGGATCATTTGTTTTTGATGAAACGGTTAGTGGAAAAGCGAAAGAATTATGGAAAATATCATTGGAAGATGACACCGCCATAGAGCAGTGAATCATTTTTTTGAACGGGATGCTGGCCTTGATCAGCATCCCGTTTTATTTTCCTGAAAATGCAGTTATATCCACAGGCCAGCACTACAGTTGAGTCTTTTTACGAAAGCAATGTCTTAATTCAAAAATGACTTATTGAGTCAAATTTAAATCCTAGTATTATGAACCTTATATTATTAAGAACGCAGCAAATAATTCAATTTTGAATTTTAGCATTAACTGACTCAACGTATCAAAACGATTTATTTTTGGCACACTCCTTGCATATTGTTAGTATGACTTCTTTATTTTTGAATGAAGAAAGGGGAGGACCAATGGATAGACCTTGGATAAAGCATATCCCGTCCGGAAATCCAATCGAGATTGATATTCCTGAAATTTCATTGACAGAACTATTTTTTCAATCAGTCGAACAGTATTCGGATAATACAGCAGTAACGTTCATGGAGGAAAGGTATACATATTCAGAGTTGGGGAAGTTAGTGAAAAGATGTGCCCGCTTGCTTGCTGATGAAGGGGTTGGAAAGGGAGATCGTGTGGCTCTCATGCTTCCTAATTGTCCCCAATATCCAATTGGTTTTTTTGGAACTCTTTTGAATGGAGCCATTGTTGTCCAAATCAACCCAATGTATAAGGCGAACGAATTAATGCATGTCCTGAAAGATTCAGGTGCAAGGCACATCATTGTACTCGACGATTTATTGCCCATAGTTGAAGCCGTCATGGCTGAAACCGATGTTGAAAAGGTGTTGATCGTGTCTCTGGAAAAGGGAAAATGTGAAATGACAAAAAAACTGCTATCTGTAACAGAGGCGGATTTCACTGTGGAGATTGAACCTGCTAGAGATGTCGCCGTCCTCCAATATACTGGAGGAACGACAGGGCGTTCTAAAGGCGCGATGCTAACCCATCGTAATATCGTAGCCAATACGCTGCAAAGTGCAGCCACTTCAAGAACCAATACTCAAAAGGGGAAGGAAAGGGTACTGGGCGTTTCCCCATTATTTCATGTTTACGGCATGACTTCAGGAATGAATCTGACGTTTTATAATGGCGGGGAATTAATTCTTGTATCCCGATTTCAGGTAACGGAGATCGTCGATATTATCAATAATCTTAAACCGACTATTTTTCCAGGGGTACCGACGATGTATATTGCTTTATTACAATATTACCAGTCCCATCCATTTGATTTGCATACTTTGAAATCTTGCGTTTCGGGTTCGTCACCATTGCCATTGAATGTATTGTCAAGGTTTAACGAACTTAGTGGAACAAAGATTGCTGAGGGCTATGGACTGTCCGAGGCGTCACCAGTCACGCACCGGAATCCAGTCAGCGGCCTGCAAAAACCCGGAAGTATCGGGATTCCGATACAAAATACGGATGCAGCCATAATTGACAGCATTACAGGAGAGCCAGCCCTCTTGGTTGATACACCAGGTGAATTGGTCATTAAGGGTCCACAGGTAATGAAAGGTTATTGGGGCATGCCTGAAGAGACGCGGCAGACGATTCAAAACGGATGGCTGCATACCGGTGATATGGCCAAGATGGATGAAGATGGCTTCTTTTACATTGTGGGACGGAAGAAAGAGATGATCATCGCAGGCGGATTCAATATTTATCCAATTGAAATTGAAGATATACTATACAGCCACCCTAAGGTTCTGGAAGCTGCCGTCTTTGGCGTTCCCGATCAATATCGCGGTGAAACGGTACATGCAGCGGTAGTTCTAAAACCAAGTGAAAGAATAACTGAAAACGAATTGAAGGATTATTGCCGAAAGCAGCTCGCTGCCTTCAAGGTCCCAAAAGCAATCACATTTGAAAGTGAACTTCCGAAGACGGCGGTCGGTAAAATTTTAAAACGCAAGCTTCAAGAAAAACATATCGCTCATTCGAACTAGATATGAAAGCGTTAACAACCAATTCGCAGATAAAGGGGAATGCAAATGGACTTTCGCTTAGATGAAGACATCCTGCTACTTAAAGAAAATATACGCCAGTTTATCGAAGAACAAATCGATCCATTTTCCATGCAGATAGAGGATGAAGATCATATCCCGGAATCCATCATAAATTTATCGAAGGAAATCGGGCTATTCGGACTTAGTATCCCGGAAAGGTATGGCGGACTCGGAATCGGGATGGTGGGAAAATGTGCTTTATATGAGGAAATCGGCAAAACACATAATGGATATACCACTCTGATTGGGGCCCACACCGGTATAGGGACGGTAGGGATAGTTGAAATGGGCAATGAAATGCAAAAGGAAAAATATCTACCAGATATGGCAAGCGGTAATAGAATTGGCGCTTTTGCTTTAACTGAGCCTGCAGCGGGGTCCCATGCTACGAATCTCAAAATGACGGCGGTCAAAAATGGCGATAAATATATTTTAAATGGTACTAAGCATTATATAACGAATGCAGATGTAGCAGATATTTTTACAGTTATGGCCGTTACAGACAAAGATAAAGGGGCGAAAGGGATCACCTCATTTATAGTAGAAAAGGATTTTCCGGGTTTTAGAGTTGGTAGCCTGGAAAGGAAGATGGGTCTTCGAGGCTCACATTCGGCCGAATTATTTTTTGAAGATTGCGAGGTTCCTGCTGAAAATGTACTGGGGGACGTCGGCCAAGGGTATGTAAATGCCTTGAAAATCCTTGCAAATGGTCGGGCAGGCCTTGCTGCCCGTAATTTAGGGTCCTGTCAATACCTGCTCGATCTTTCTACCAAATATGCCACAGAACGTGAACAATTCAATGTCCCGATCATTGATCATCAAGCCGTATCCCATATGATTGCAGAGATGGCAATGGAAATAGAAGCACTTCGCTCATTCACATACAGGGTCGCATGGATGGTCGATCAGAAAGAAAAAATCATTAAAGAAGCGGCCATGCTCAAGTTGTTTGGTTCGGAAGTATATAATCGTATCGCTGATAAGGCCGTTCAGATTCATGGCGGGATGGGATATATGAAGGATTATCCAGTTGAACGTTTCTATCGGGATGCCCGAATCACCAGAATATATGAAGGTACGTCCGAAATCCAAAAGAATATCATTACCGGGCAATTAAAGAGAAAATATCAAAACTAGTCTAATTGGAAAGCGGAGGGGTTAAAATGGATTTACGACTATCAGATGAACAAAAAATGGTGCAAAAAACAATTCGCAAGTTCGTGGAAAATGAATTGATTCCATTGGAAAATGAAGTACTTCGCAATGAAATGGCAGGAAAACCTAGTTTACCAGAGGGGACTTTGAAAGATTTACAGGAAAAAGCAAAAAAAGCCGGGTTTTGGGGCATTAATACTCCGGAGGAATTTGGCGGGGCAGACCTAGGTCAGCTCATGATGGCAATTGTCTTGATGGAAGTATCAAAAACGTTTGTACCATTCAGTTTTGGAGGTTCGGCTGATAACATCCTTTATTATGCAAATGAAGAACAGAAACAGAAATATCTGATCCCTACGATTAATAGTGAGAAAAAGTCCTGTTTTGCCATGACGGAACCGGGAGCTGGGTCCGATACGAGAAATATTAAAATGACGGCAGTAAAAGAAGGGAACGAATGGGTGCTGAACGGTGAAAAAACGTTCATTACCGGAGGAAATGATGCCGATTTCGTCATGGTCATTGCCGTAACAGACAAAGAACGTCATCAAGCGACCGGAACGGAAGGGGTAACCTGTTTCATTGTAGACCGTGATATGGGCTGGAGATCAGAGTATATCAATACGATGGGAGAATGGGGACCGGCCGGTTTAGTTTTTGATAATGTCAGGGTACCCGAAGAAAACATCTTAGGGGAAGTGCATGGCGGTTATAAACTAGGCTTGGAATGGATAGGGTTTGCAAGATGGATCGTAGGCGCACGCGCTGTCGGTTCTGCAGAAAGATTGCTGCAAATGGCAATAGAATACGCTAAAGAACGAGTCACATTCGGTAAACCGATCGCTGAGCGCCAGGCCATTCAATGGCAGATAGCTGATTCGGCTGTAGAGATTGAAGCGGCAAGATGGCTTGTATTGAATGCGGCTTTTACACTTGATAATGGAGAAGACAACCGCCATTTAGCTTCAATGGCTAAACTTTATGGAGCCAATATGGGGAATCGTGTCGTGGATCGAGTATTGCAGATACATGGTGGCATGGGCTATACAAAGGAGCTTCCCATCGAACGTTGGTACCGCGAGGCAAGGCTTTGGAGGATTTATGATGGTACGGATGAAATACAGCGTATGATCATTTCCCGAAATTTGATTAAGGGTCATGTTAAATTAGGACAATTCTTATAATAGATTAGGAGGAAACGATTATGTCAGGGAGATTTTCAGGGAAAACAGCTTTAGTTACAGGTGGAAGCAGGGGGATTGGCCGGGCGATCGTCGAACTGTTTGCCAGTGAAGGCGCAAACGTGGCGATTATCGATATCAACGAAGAGGTTTTGACAGCAACAGGAAATGAATTAAGGGACAAGGGTTATACCATTTTTACCAAAGTGACCAACGTGGTCAATCCAGAAGAGGTGGAAGCATCGATAAAAGAAATAGCCGACACATTCGGATCGCTTGATATTCTCGTGAATAATGCTGGGGTCATCCGGGATAATTTACTTTTTAAAATGACCGATTCAGATTGGCAGACGGTAATGGATGTGCATTTAAAAGGTACTTTTAATGCAGTACGTGCCGCCCAGAAGCATATGGTTGCAAATAAGTACGGAAGAATCATCAATATATCATCCACTTCGGCCCTTGGGAACCGCGGGCAGGCTAATTATTCAGCCGCAAAAGCTGGGCTTCAGGGGTTAACAAAAACACTGGCGATTGAACTTGGCAAATATGGGATAACGGCTAATTCGGTCGCACCAGGCTTTATAGAAACCGAAATGACGAAAGAAACAGCTAGGCGGGTGGGAGTGAGTTTTGAACAATTCATCCAGGATAGGGCAAATAGTATTCCGGTTGCCAGAAGCGGTTTGCCAAGTGATATTGCTCATGCTGTTGCATTTTTTGCCGATGAGGCATCCTCATTCATTAGCGGGCAGGTTTTATATGTTGCGGGCGGTCCAAAAAATTAAGGGGAAAGGCGGGATGTTATGTTCAACGATAGTATTGGAAAACGATCCAAACCCGTTAAAAATATAGTTGAACGGGGAGCAGTTAAAAAATTCGCATTATCGATTGGTGATCCCCACCCGATTTTCATTGATGAAGAAACAGGCAGGCAATCAAGGTACGGTACGAATATCGCTCCACCAACTTTCCCAAGGGTCTTTGATTTTGGGACGATTGAAAGCTTAAATCTCCCGAATAAAGGCTTGATTCACGGTGAGCAGGTATATCGCTATAACAGGCCGCTGAAGGTAGGGGAAGAAATCACCTGTTATACGGAAGTGAAAGACTATTATGAGAAAAAAGGGAAACAAGGGGAAATGGGATTTCTAGCCTTTAAAAATTATGGGACGGATCTAAATGGGGAAATTGTCTTCACTGCTGAACAGCTTGTCATTTTAAATGAAACGATCAGAAGGATGGTGATGAGTAAGTGACGACATTAACCGAAATTCATATTGGTGACTCGTTACATTCTATCGAGCTTGCACCTGTAACGCGACTGGACCTCATTAAATATGCCGGCGCATCAGGTGATTTCAATCCTATTCATACCATTGATGAGGAAGCAAAAAATGCTGGTCTTCCAGGTATCATCGCACATGGGATGTGGACGATGGGAAATCTCGCAAAGCTATTCAGTAATCTTTATGAAATTGGATTTATCGAAGAATACAAGATTCGTTTCAAAGGCATGGTTTTCCTGAATGATGTCATAACTCTTCAAGCGGATCTAAAAGAAAAAAATGGGAATAGATATTTTTTCAACGTGGCGGCCACTAACCAGTCAGGTAAGGAAGCGATCAGTGGAGAGGTTATTTTTAAGACTTACTGAGGTAAAGTAGTGATGAAAATTATTTCATCACTACTTTTTTTAGGAGCGAAATTCGACAATTTTAAAGGAGTTTCGAAAATTATCCAGAATTGTACTTAAAAAGAATTCTTTTTGCGGCGGTGAATAGTAATGAATCAAGTGAAACAGGATTCTCAGCTTAATTTGCTCAAAGAGTGGACCTTTCCTGCACTAGTCGTGGATTCTGCAGATCGGATTAAGGATTGGGGAAACTATTTTAATCAATTGTTAAGCCAGGATGGTAATCATACATTAACCGAACAATTCGATGAGTGGCAATTTCTCGATAATAAAAGGCTTGCAGCTGCAAGGCTGCATGATAAACGGTATTTATTTTTATTAATGAAACAAATGGATGCTGACAATATTCTTTATATAGGCAGGGAAACAGAATTTTTGGACGATTTACTGATTGATGCTCATGAAACGGATAAATTGAATCGCGCACTGGATGCAATAATCGAAAATTCCTATGATGGAATATACATCACCGATCAAGATGGAATCACACTTTATACCAATTCGGCAATTGAACGGATCACAGGCATACCAAAAGAGTATTATATCGGCAAATCTGTGGACCAATTGATTAAACGAGGCATACTGAATGCGTCGGTGACTCATAAGGTAGTGAAGCTGAGACGAACGGTATCAGTCGTACAGGATAATTTTGCGGGAAAGGAAACATTGATAACAGGGAGTCCCGTTTTTAATGCAGAAGGGGAAATAGAGCAAGTCGTTACGAATATAAGGGATTTATCTGATTTAAATGAACTGATGCATGAGTTGACGAAAGCTAATGAACTGAATAATCAATATAAGCAGGAAATTGAGAAACTGCGGAAGATAACGAGCAAAGATGGAGTCGTATTCGTCAGTGATAAAATGAAAATGATTTATGAGATAGCAGAAAGAATATCGGATATTGATGCGACAGTACTCATACTGGGGGAAACGGGTGTTGGAAAGGATGTCCTTGCCCGAAATATCTATAATCGGAGCATCCGATCTAAAAAAGGAGACTTCATCAAAATAAATTGCGGGGCAATTCCCGCTGATTTATTGGAATCCGAGCTCTTTGGATATGAAGGAGGGGCATTTACCGGAGCCAATCAAAAAGGAAAACCAGGGATGTTTGAACTGGCAGAGAGTGGTATCCTATTCCTGGATGAAGTCGGTGAGCTTCCCCTGCAACTTCAGGTGAAGCTGCTCCGGGCCCTTCAGGAAAGGGAGATTCAAAGAATCGGAGGTACAAAACCAAAGAAAATCGATGTTCGCATAATAGCAGCCACGAACCGAAATCTTTCGGAAATGGTCAAATCGGGTGATTTTCGAGAAGACCTCTTTTATAGGTTGAATGTCATTCCGATCACGATCCCTCCTCTAAGGGAAAGAAGAGAGGATATCTTGGCATTGACTGACTTGTTTTTAACAAAAGCAAACGAACAATATAAATTCTCAAAAGAAATAGATTCGCGGTTGAAGGAATATTTTTATCAACATGATTGGCCGGGAAATGTCCGTGAATTGATTAATATAGTGGAAAGGCTCGTCGTGCTGACGGATAATCGAATATTATCGATTAACGACCTTCCGGAAGAATATCAGCCGGAAAATCGGAATCAACCGAACCTCAATGCTACCTTAACTTTAAAAGAAGCGGTGGAAAGAGCCGAAAAGGAAATTTTGACGAAAGCGGCTCAAACTTACCAAACTACATATGAAATAGCAGAAGCCCTGGAATCCAGTCAGGCAACAATCGTAAGGAAACTTAAAAAATATCGATTAAAGGTCAGTGGAAAAGAATAGATGAGTTTGAACTGTACCTCCCATTGTTAGAAAAATGGGAGGTACAGTTTTTTTGACTGATTATACGATAGTCGAAAATTCAATAAAAATATATAGATTGAATGTAAACCAAAGACGAAAAAATAGAATGGAGCAGCAGTGTCCAACCTAGATTCACCAGCTGTAAACATCTTTGGCTAGAGGACGGTCTTACTGAGGAAACCAGTCTGCACCCACAACCACGATTATTGGGAGGAATAGCAGGAGAGGGTATGATACAGCGTGGTAGAATAAAACTATATTTATTTACAGTTCCGATAAATAAGAGGAAAAGCCGATTTATACAGGAGAGGAAGAATATGTAGGATTACAGAATTAATTTATCAACACAGATTTTAGCTCAAAGCTTCAGAATGTCAGAGACAAACAGGGGAAATTATCCATAAGATATCTGATTAAATCCTATTCAATATATTGATTTAAACGGGTTTATTAAAGCTTTAAAGCTTGGTAAGCCATTGAAAATCATGTATATTGTTTTTATACACATACAAGGGTAGTGGATCATTTTAATTGGAAAATATATATAAAGAACCAGCTACACTAGTTCAGCCTAATTATTTTCAAATAAATCACTAGAAGGGAGATATAGAATTTGGACTCACTCCAGTTAATTGAATATGACATAGCCCTGCTTGTACGTCTAACAACATCCCCCAGTAGACAAATAGGCAACCTAGATCGATCCGAGTTTTTATTGCTAAGTGAATTGGATAAGCATGGGCCCCTAGGCATTAATGAATTATCAGACCAATTGAGACTGAACGTGTCTACCGCAAGTCGCCAGGTTGCCGCGATGGAGTCAAAGAAATTCATTCGCCGCTATCCAGATCCGAAAAACGGAAGGATCAGCTTAATTGTCATGACGAAAGAAGGGCAAGAAATATTACATAATGCTCAGAAGTCTCGTCAAGAAAGATTATCCGATATTCTTAAAGACTGGTCAGAGGAAGATTTAAACGTTCTTCAGAGGAATTTAACACGTTTGAATCAGGATATTAAGAACTGGAAACAAAGATAATCCGAATTTTGATAAGCAGAAACAGTATTGTTTATTACATATTTTAATGAACCTTTTCATGAAAAAGCCTAATTCAAATGTTCTTTTGAATTAGGCTTTTTCATTTTTCCGTGTTATAGGTTTGTTTGGGTAATATTTTTATTGCTATATTTTTTATATATTGTATAATACAAATTGCAAATAGCAAGTTTGGGTAAGTTGCATGTTTAACTGCTCAATATGAATGGATGGTGAAGACTTTTTTCTTTTAAAAATATTAATGAATGGAATTTGACATTCAAAATTAGCTTAGAAAGAAAGGGGGAATTATATGAATTCACAAAATCATGTTTTGAGTGGCGAGATAAAGAAACCCCTCTTGCCTGAATATGTGCTCATGTCTATATTAACGTTATTTTCATTTGGGCCTCAATACTTTACAAGTCTTTCCTATATCTTGAATCAAATGGTTATTCAAAATGGACTTAACTTAAGTACACACGTTATGTTACTTCCATCCATTTGCTCAAATTTGGCTTTTTCGCTAGGTCTCCCATTTGGACGTATCCTTCCCATGAAATATGGAACAAGAAAAATTTATCTTACTTTCATTTTCATATTCCTTGGTGGAACGATCATCAATATTCTATGCTGGGGGATCATTCCGCTCACCATTGGCAGATCACTCCAAGGTTTAGGGGCAGGTGTATTGTTTCTGACAATCCTACCGCTTAGTTTAAGGTCTTACCCAAACAAGGTGCGGAATCTGTTTATATTGTTTGCGATAGGTGGTTTATTTGGTTGCAGCGCGGTAGGTGCATTTGTTGGATCCTTATCTTTAAGTGTTTCTGAGTGGCGATGGATATTCTTGTTAAATATTCTCTCATCCCTCATTTGCCTTATAATCGGGTTCAGAATCTTACCCAAAACGAAGCCAGAGTTAAATTCAGGAACGATGAAACATAACATGAAAGGAATTTTCTTATTCACCTTATTAATATTGGACTTGATTTTCCCGCTGTATAACTTACAAGAACACGGATTTACATCAAATCAGGTTTGGCCATTTTTTGTGATTGCTCTTCTATTGGCGTTATTGTTCATAGCGGTTGATTTTAATGCTGTTGATCCCTTTATTCCAATCCGATCATTGTGGTCAGCAAAAACAGTTTCAGGAACAATTATGGCTTTAACTGCACATATTGCTCTTATCGTTGCGATTGCAGGAGCTAATGGGTTTTTGCGTAACATTCTTGATCCTCCATTCATATACCTTACTTATTTTTATTTGTGGTTTTTTGTTGGATTCTTGGCGTCTGGTATCGTATGTACTCTGCTGTATGACAAATGGGGTGCAGGCAGGCTGGGAATGGTAGGTTCCATCATCATAATAATGATCAGTATTCAATGGAGATCAATGGGAACCGAGGTTTCTTTAACGGCAATAAATGTTCAAATGGCTTGTATTGGCGTAGGCGTAAGCATGGTGCTTTTATCAGGGGCATTGGGAACAGCACTATCAGGTGACATTCACAAGGCAGTACTACGGTCGTCATCCCTGCATTCTATGAGAAATTTATTTGGTTCAATTGCTGGACCAGTAATAGGATGGTTTGCTTATCGAATGCATGCGATTCACTATGAAGATGTTCGAGGGGAAATATCACTATTGAACCCCGAAACTAACTCAGAGATGGCCGGATTGGTCCGCAATTATATCAATAATGGACATACACTGACAGAGGCAAAAAGCATGGCCTATTATTCAATGGTTGTGAATAGTCAAAAAGGTGCGCTTCTAGGAGCTTACCATGATTTATTTACCATTCTCCTGGTATTAGGCATAATCATGTTGTTAGCTTCCATCGGAAAGGCTGTAACGGGCAAAGGAAGGTCGCTAGTGCAGAAAGAGCAGCACATTTTACTTCCAGCACCATTGGAAAAAACGAATAAAAAGGGGAAATACGTATGAGTAAAGGTCGTTTAATAATAGCCAATATTTTGGGTGTTCTTGTTGTAATTGCTTTTCTAGCAGGCGGTGCATACTTTTATTATCAAAATGAGAACTTTGTTAAAACTGATGATGCGAAAGTATCTGCAGACATGGTTCAAATTGTAGCACCAGCTTCTGGTATGCTCAAAGATTGGGATATTAAAGAAGGTAAAGAAGTTACAAAAGGAAAGGCAATAGGAACAATTGAGGAAGAAGGTCAAGCCGTTTCCATAAAGTCTACCATGGAGGGAACGATTATTAAAAATGGAGCCGGAAATGACCAGTTAGTACAAGGTGGCCAAGTGCTAGCCCAAGCTGCAGACCTCAAGCATTTATACATTACAGCTAACATCAAGGAAACAGATTTAAAGGATATTGAAAAAGGCGATTCAGTGGATATAAACGTAGATGGCGATACCGATGTAACTTTCGAAGGAAAAGTAGAAGAAATCGGCTATGCTACTAAATCTGTATTTTCGACTTTACCAGAATCGAATACGGGCAATTTCACAAAGGTCACTCAAAAAGTTTCTGTTAAAATCTCAATTATGAATCCATCTGCCAAAGTACTTCCTGGTATGAATGCTAAAATCAAAATCTCGTTGTAGATGTAAATTCGCATCAATGCATCCAAGAGGAGTGGGGAATTTTATGAAAATCCATGTAGTCTATGATAGTGAAGGTGAACATACAAAGGCACTGGCATATTCAATAGCGGAAGGGGCTCAAGAAGTGTATGGTGCAGAAGTTAATATAGATCATGTGGATCAGGCAGATGTATATAAGCTTTCAGAAATGGATGCGATTGTATGGGGATGTCCTGGACATTTCGGGACGATTAGCTCTGGATTGAAAGCTTGGATTGATAAATTAGGGTTCTTATGGGCAGAAGGTAAGCTGATAAACAAAATTGGTGCTGTATTTTGTACGACTGCTACCGTCCATGGAGGATTAGAAGCAACGATGCTTAACCTCATTACTCCCATGCTTCACCAAGGGATGATTATCGTGGGTTTACCTGGTAATATTCCGGAAAATGCTTTATATGGATCTTATTATGGGGTAGGGGTGTCCTGTCCTGTTGATAGTACAGATTTGCTTCCTGAGCAAGCCCAAGAGTTAGGAAGAGCTTTAGGAAAACGTGTAGCCGAAGTCACACAAACTCTAGCACATGTACAGTAAGGAGTTGGGCAGATGGTGACCATTATTGCTTGTATAGGATTGGCTATGGCTGTTATCGCGGGATTGTTCAAGATAAATTTTTGGTCATCCTCAAAAGAAGAAGAGGTACATGAAACGGTTATAAACGAAATTGGTAAGGAAGCTTTCCATTCACCTGACAAATCTGAATTGGTTCCAGAGGAGACTCTAACCGGTTCCGCTGGGAAGGTTAAGCACATGAACGATCAGGCCTACCGCCAAGCCCTTCAATGTTTCCAGGATACGACGCAGGAAGATTTAAACCTCAAGCGATTGGCTATGAAGGATGAAGAATATAGAAAAGCTTTAAAAACCATGAATCGTAAGCGTGAGAATGAAAAAAACTGAGAAGTGTAGAAAAATTCCTAAGGATGAACTAACTCTAAAAAGTGAGGTAACATTAAATCGTGAGTTAAGTACACCAGCAAGGTAACGGTTCTTAGACATTATGAATGCGTGACCCATTCGATCGGTAAGAGATTAGAGGAATAACAATAATTTAATAGGTGATCTCTGTGGTAAAAGCTGATAAGGAAATCTTGACGAAAGCGGCTTAAACCTAGCAAATTACCATGAAATCGGAGAAGCGCTTGATTCCAGTCAGGCAACAATTGTGAGGAAACTTATAAAATATCGATTAAAGGTCAGTGGAAAAAGAATAGGAAAGTATGAACAGCACCTGCAATTTTGGATATTATCCAAATTGGAGGTGCTGTCTTTTTGACTGAATTCCTAATTATATTTACGCTTTTTTGGGGGATGAGGGCTTTATTACCTTAGAAAAATTATTGGTTCTTATACCTGCTAATGTATGAATGATGGAAGTTATAAACGGGATTTTTTGGTTCCTTTCCTTTTAAATTTTTTTATTGATTCAGAAATGATTTTTTCAGTCAATAGTGAATGAAGGACATCCCGTATGGAACCGATACTTTTGAGATTTTACAATTCAATAATGAATTTAAAGACTGGTTATTAGCCTTATTGAAGGTAATTTAATGTTTGGCACAGCACTTGCATTTAATAACAGGAAATTAATCTACGGAATGATCCTTCCATGGAAGGTACGAGGTGAAAGGGGTGAAAGAAACAGACGCCTACCATGGAAAAACCGTCATTAAACAGAAAATGGAATCATTGGCTTTCCCTAAATACAGCTTGTCTGCACAATCGTTACGCCTAAAAAATGAAAGCGCTAACAACGAATCAGGAGATTATTCCGCAAAACCTAAGCTATTTCTATAGGCTAAGAATAAAGGGAATTAAAGCTTATTGGCCTTCCCGAGATGTTGATGTTATGGGAGAGTAAGTGAAAGTGTTTCATCGCAGTTTCAAATATGGACAGGATGTGAGCCAGGGAATGAACAGCAAAGTGAAATTCATTAATTTTCAAGGAGGAAGTAAATGGAAATTTTGATCCAGCAGCTTTTTAATGGTTTGACGATTGGCAGCGTATATAGTCTTGTTGCACTGGGATTGACGCTAGTATATGGAATTTTGCATATTCCGAACTTTGCACACGGTGCCCTATATATGTTGGGAGGATATATCACGTTGTCAATGATGACATTATATGGGGTCAATTACTGGATTGCCATGTTCGTATCCATTATCGTTGTTGGTTTGTTGGGAGTCCTTTTGGAACGTTTCGTGTTCCGCCTGTTAAGGGAGGCACCTCCGTTGCACGATAAGATTGCAGCCATCGGCATTCTCCTTTTTCTTGAAGCTTTTGCCCAATTTGTCTGGGGTGCCGACTTCCATACTATGACTTCTCCATATGGTCAAGTCGTCAATATCCTGGGACTGACGTTCACACTTCAGCGATTATTGATCATCGTGTCAGCTATCGCAGTAATGGTTTTACTTTACCTTTTCCTAAAAAAAACTTATGCAGGTTCGACGATAATTGCAATGTCCCAAAGCCGTGAAGGGGCATCATTAGTAGGGATCAACATTAATAAAGTCGCGATGCTTACCTTCATGATATCGGGGGGATTAGCAGCCATAGCTTCATCCCTTGCATCACCGATTAATCTTGTTTTTCCCGGCATGGGGCATTTAGTCATCCTAAAAGCCTTCGTCATTATCATATTGGGTGGGATGGGCAGCATCCCGGGGGCGATCGTAGGTGGATATATCCTAGGTTTCAGTGAGAGCCTGGGTGCAACTTATATTTCAAATGATTATAAAGACATCATTGCATTCATACTTCTAGTCATCATATTAACGGTGAAACCAACAGGTCTTTTTGCAAAGGGGGAGAGGTAGTGTGAAGATATTAACGAAAAGAAATGGGATTATCGCTCTTATCGTCTTTGCTTTTTCATTCCCCTATATCGCGCAAAACGATTATTATCTCCATATGCTGACACTTTCGTTCATCTGGGCGATAGCTGTTTATGGAATCAATTTATTATCAGGCTATACTGGATATCTCTCGCTTGCACATGCTGGATTTTTTGCGATTGGAGCATATTCTCTTGGCCTGCTCACAGTAAAAGCGGGAATGAACTTTTGGCTGGCACTAATATGTGCATGTTTAATCACATGTGCCATTGGGTTTTTAATCGGTTTGATTGCGCTGAGGACAAAGGAACACTTTTTCGCGATTTATACCCTATGTGTGGGTTACATCATATATCTTGTGATCGATAAATGGGAGGGACTTACAGAGGGGGTTAGGGGATTGATCGGGATCCCTGCTCCTGGGAATATAGGGCCGGTCACATTCGATACTGCAGCATCCCAATATTATCTCGTTCTCATTTTCCTGCTTGCAGTGATTTTAATCGTGTATCGAATTATTCGCTCGTTGACCGGCAGAACGTATATAGCCATCAGGAACAGCGAGGACCTTGCACAAACGATTGGTATATCCACAATGAAGAATAAGTTAACCGCATTTGTCCTATCCACATTCTTCGCAGGTTTGGCAGGTGCCTTGTATGCTTCATTCATTCGTTTCATTGGACCTGATATCGGGTCAACTGCCATCATGTTCGATCTATTGATGTATTTATTGGTTGGTGGAATCGGGACACTTTCAGGTCCATTGGTAGGAACATTATTATTAGTAATCCTGTCGCAGAATCTGCAATTCCTTCAAGAATATCGAATGCTGATATTCGGACCATTACTTACGGTGATCATTATCTTTTATCCGCGCGGAATAGCAGGGGCCTTCTTTGATTGGCAAAGAAAGCGAAAAGATAATGCGCTGTCCGGGGTTAGGGGCGAATTGCACATAAAAGCTGAGGAGGGATGAATTTGCTAATCGAAACTAAGAATTTGACAAAGCGTTTCGGAGGATTGGCGGCCGTCAATAATGTGGATTTTTCAATTGAAAAAGGTAGAATCAATGCAATAATCGGGCCAAATGGTGCAGGGAAATCCACTTTTTTTAACTTGATCAGTGGCTTTCATCGACCAACTTCCGGGACGGTTCTTTTTAAAGGGATTGATATCACCAAACTTCCTGCCAATGAAATAGCGGGGCTCGGAATTTCAAGAACCTTTCAAACGACAAGCCTTTTCGATCAATCGACCGTGTTGGATAATGTCATTGTCGGTCATAGACTGCGAACAAAATCCAATTTGGTGGATGCCATTCTAAGAACAAAACGTTTAAAACGGGAGGAAGCGGCTTGCAGGGATAAGGCTATGGAGGTGCTTGATATTGTCGGATTAACGGAATCGGCTGACAGAATGGTCTCGAGCATCTCGCAGGAGGAAAAGAAACGGACAGCCATTGCCCTAGCCCTAGCGACAGAACCGGAAATCATCTTTCTTGATGAACCTGCTGCGGGAATCAACCCGGATGAAACGGAAGGTTTGACAGAACTGATTAAAAAATTGAATCGATCGGGACTGACCGTTTGTTTAATCGAGCACAAAATGCATATGATCATGAACTTGGCAGACCACATCATGGTCCTTAATTACGGAGAAAAAATTGCCGAGGGCACACCCAAGGAAATCCGCGGAAATGAAGCGGTCATTAAAGCCTATTTGGGAGGGAGTGCCAGTGCTTAAGTTAACAGATGTCGCCGTGAATTATGGAAGTTTCACTGCGATAAACCATGTGAATATCGAAGTTGCCGAGGGAGAGATCGTTGTTTTGCTAGGAGCTAATGGGGCAGGAAAAAGCACGACTTTTCGTTCCATAAGCGGAATCAGTAAGCTTTCCAAGGGGGAAATCCATTTTCAAGGCATGCCGATAGGGGGCCGTGCCCCGGATAGGAATGTCCGGGAGGGGATCGTTCAGTGTGCCGAAGGACGTAAACTGTTTCCACAGATGACCGTTCAGGAAAATCTGCGGATGGGTGCCTATGTGCATCGAAAGAAAAAAGCGGAGATCAAGGATTCCTTGGAATACGTTTATCACTTATTCCCGATTTTAAAAGAAAAGCATCATGATGAAGCGGGAAGCCTGAGCGGCGGCCAACAGCAAATGCTAGCAATTGGAAGGGCTTTGATGTCGAAACCGAAATTGTTGATGCTTGATGAGCCTTCGGTGGGACTCGCTCCACTCATTGTCGAACAAATGTTTCAAGTCATTGAAGAAATAAACCGCGAAGGAATCACAATCCTGCTTGCTGAACAAAACGCGAATGCTGCCCTAAGCATTGCAGATAAAGGATATGTTTTTGAAAATGGGGAAATTGTCGTTCAAGGGACAGCAAGTGAGTTATTAGCCAATGATGAAGTAAGGAAAGCGTATATTGGGGCCTGAATAAATTGAATGGGGGATTTTTATGAAAAAACTGAAAGTACTATTTGTCTTTCTCCTGCTAACCATCACTGTTTTGACCGGGTGCAATAAAGGGGATAGCCCTGTGTCTAGCAGTGGCAGTAAAGGAAAAAATGACAATGTCGTAAACATCGGTTTTAGCGGTCCTTTAAGCGGGGCAGCAGCGTTATATGGGAAACGGACATTGAATGGTGTCGAAATGGCCGTCAATGAAATTAATGATGCTGGTGGTTTTGAAGTAGATGGTAAGAAATACACGTTGAACTTAGTATCGTTGGACGATAAATACTTACCTAATGAAACCGGGTCGAATGCTAAACGTTTAATTCAGGAATATGATACGCCGATCATTTTCACGCCTCACAGCGGAGGCGTGCTGGCACTTCAGGTTTTTAATGAACAAGAGGAATTCATCATTGGTGCATATACGAGTGAACCGGCAGTGACCGAGAGCGGAAATTCATTAACTGTTCGAATTCCACCGAATTACGAGGGGTATATCGAGCCTTTTACAACATATGCGATGGAAAACTTCGGCAAGAAAATTGCCGCTTTGCCAACATCTTCGCAATACGGTAAAGACTGGACGGAAGCCGTGCTCCCACATTGGGAAAAGCAAGGCGGAAAAGTCGTTTATAATTCTTCGATTGATTTCGCCAAAGAAACCGATTTCTTTACGATTGTCACAAATGCCTTGAAAAAAGATCCTGATGTGCTATTCATCGGTGGAGCTTCGGAACCTACGGCAAAAGTGGCGAAGCAAGCTCGGGAGCTAGGATTTAAAGGCGGTTTCATTATCATGGATCAAGCAAAGCTGGATCAAATGAAGCCTATTGCAGGTTCATATGAAACATTGGAAGGCTCGATTGGCGTTCTGCCATTGATGGACTCAGATGAAGAAGCAGTGCCTGCATTCGTCGAGAAATATCAAAAGAATTATAAGGAAGATCCAAGCTCCGAAGTAGGATTGAATTATATCGCCATGTATGCGTTTGTGGAAGCCATGAAATCTGCAGGCAGCGTTGATGATGCCAAGGCCATCCGTAAACATATGCAAGACGGACTTTCAAATATAGGGCCAGATCAAAAAATATACGATATTCCCTCGATTGATGAAAATGGAGGATTTGCATCAACTATTGTCGTCGGTGCAGTAGAAAACGGGAAAGTGGTCCCTATCCGTTAACTGGGTAAAGGAGTGCAGGTGTACCGGGTCTGGCGTAGTATACTAGTTTAGCATTTTGCAAAATTGCGTGTATCGTTCCTAATAAGGTGACGGTACACGTTTTTTTTGTTGAAAAAATCCACACTAAAAATAGTAGGCTCCTTTGGGTAAATTAAGCCACTCTGAAAGGGATAGATGAAAGTCCGCCAGCATCGGGGTTTTGATGAACGGAGATTGCCGGTTAACAAATTTTACAAAAATATCTTGTCTCTCAGTAATGAAAACGCTATCATTGAATATAATATGAAATATAATTTCATTATTTTATATTAAAAAATGAAATTATATTTAAGTGATTGTTTATAGGAGGATTCAATTGTCTATGGAAGAACATTTGCGTTCATTAACGACTGAATTACGGAACGAAAAGACGATGAATATCGACAGTGTTAATACAATGGACATCATTTCTGCAATCAATAAAGAAGATTTTAAAGTGGCAGCAGCAGTTCAGGAGGTATTGCCAGAGATTGAAAAGGCAGTTGAATGGGCTTGCGAATCGTTAAAAAAAGGAGGGAGACTCATATACATCGGAGCAGGAACGAGCGGAAGGCTCGGAGTGCTGGATGCCGTGGAATGTCCGCCGACTTTCAGCACTCCGCCTGATAGGGTGCTGGGAATAATCGCAGGAGGGGAAAAGGCATTTGTTCGGGCTGTTGAAGGTGCAGAGGATAAAGAAGAGTTTGGGGAAAATGACCTGATTGACGTGGCGCTTACAGCAAATGATACGGTTATTGGCATTGCGGCAAGCGGGCGCACTCCTTATGTGAAAGGCGCTTTACGTTATGCAAGAAAGGTCGGGGCTAAAGCGGTCGCTTTATCATGCAATAATAACGCGAGCATCACGAACGAAGCTGATATAGGGATTGAAGTGGTGGTCGGGCCGGAAGTGTTAACAGGATCCACGAGAATGAAAGCGGCAACCGCACATAAAATGGTACTCAATATGATTTCAACGGCAACCATGATCCGATTGGGCAAAGTCTATGAAAATCTGATGGTCGATGTAAATGTCAGTAATCAAAAACTGAAGGACCGTGCAGTAAACATCATAGAAACAGTAACGAATGCTGACTATGATCAAGCTTTGAATACGCTTGAAAAGGCAAATAATCAAGTTAAGCCAGCGATTGTCATGATAAAAACGGCAACAGATTATGAAAAAGCAATGGAGTTACTGGAAAAAGCGGATGGAGATGTCAGAAAAGCCATCTCGATCTATGAAGATTAGGAGGGAAGCAATGGCTACAGGAGGATTATCCATCATACAGACGATGTTGAGCAAGCTGCCGCAATCAGAACAAAAACTAGCGGAATATATTCTACAGAATCCTCATGAAGTTGTGAACAGCACTGTACAGGAATTAAGTACGTCTGCCCAAACAAGCGGGGCTGCTGTTATTAGGTTGTGTAAATCGCTTGGAATAAAAGGATTTCAAGATCTGAAAATAAGGATTGCTGGAGATTTGATGAAGACGGTTGAACAGGGCTACCGGGATATCGAGCCTTCTGAATCACTGTACCGGATTGTGGAAAAAACAACGAGTAATTCGATTCAGACCATCCGGGACACATCTGAAATAATCGATCATGATAATCTCAAACATGCCATAACGCTGATGCTGAATGCAAAAACCGTCCACTTTTGCGGTGTGGGTGCTTCGAATATAGTTGCTGCGGATGCTCAGCAAAAATTACTTCGCATCAATAAAGGAGCAACGGCTTTTACAGATATGCATTTAGTTGCAACCCTGATTGCAAATGCTGATGAGAATGACATCGTTTTTGCCATTTCATTCTCTGGGGAAACACCTGAAGTTGTCAATATATTGAAGCTGGCAAAGGAACGTGGGGTCAAGACAATCGGGCTGACTCATTATGGCCAAACAGCGGTATCTTCTTTGTGTGATGCCACTTTGTTTACATCCTATTCGAATGAAGCACCATTTCGAAGTGCAGCAACATCCTCACGATTGGCGCAATTATATATGATTGACATTTTGTTTTTGGGGATGGCTTCAGAGCAATATGAAGAAACTGTCCAATATATTGATAATACCAGGACTGCCATTAAATCGATGACAGATCGATATAAATGATTAATGCGAGATTTGACAAAGGGGGCTTATGAATGGGTAAGGGGGATAAGTACGCCAGTTTAGCAGAAGAGTTATTGGGGAAATTAGGTGGGGCATCTAATGTTGCCGATGCTGTACATTGTATGACCAGACTGAGGGTATTGCCAATCGATCGATCGAAAGTAAAAATGGAAGATATAAAAAATACGGAAGGCGTTTTTGGCGTCATTGAAGAGGAAACGATACAAATCGTCCTCGGGCCAGGTGTGGTGAACAAGGTTCATACAGAATTTGAAAAGCTTCTGGAGGAAGCTTCGGGAGATTTGAACTTAAAAGAAGTAGCCTCGAAGAATAAATCAGAGATTGATAGGAAAAACGCAAAACCGTTTAAACTTTTTTTACGCAGGATTGCAAGTATTTTCATCCCTTTAATTCCCGCCTTAGTGGCATCTGGTTTGATTACCGGTATTACAAAGGCAATCGTTCAAGCGGGCTGGCTTGCAGCAGAATCACAATTAGCCATCATTTTAACCGTTATCGGATCCGGTCTGTTTGCCTACTTGGGGATTTTGGTTGGGACCAATGCTGCAAAAGAATACGGCGGATCACCTGCACTTGGTGCCCTTGCTGGTATCTTGGTCATAAACCCGGCCGTCGGCGACATTTCATTGTTCGGTGAAAATTTGCTCCCTGGCCGCGGTGGATTGATAGGAGTACTCTTTGCAGCTATTTTCATAGCCTTGGTGGAAAAACAGGTCAGGAAATTCATTCCTCAATCACTGGATATCATTTTGACGCCAACCATCGCTTTACTCATTACCGGGATTGTCACTTACATTGTATTTATGCCGGTAGGAGGGTTTTTATCGGATGCCATTACGAATGGGTTATTGAATGTATTGGATTTCGGTGGTGTTGTAGCTGGATTCGTGCTTGGGGCGGCCTTCCTCCCTCTCGTCATTACTGGTTTACATCAAGGTTTAACGCCTGTCCATCTGGAATTGATAAATTCGATTGGTGATGATCCACTGCTCCCCATTTTGGCGATGGGTGGCGCGGGTCAAGTGGGAGCGGCATTTGCCATCTATATGAAAACGAAGAAAGCAAGTTTGAAGAGAGCTATCGGAGGAGGCCTTCCTTCAGGAATGCTAGGTATTGGTGAACCCCTTATATTTGGAGTGACCCTGCCATTGGGCCGGCCCTTCTTAACTGCATGTTTAGGTGCAGGAGTAGGCGGGGCATTCCAAGCTCAATTCGGGATCGCCACGTCTTCCATCGGTGTGTCCGGACTGCCGCTTACCTTTCTAGTTCATCCAAACCAAATCGCCCTGTTCCTTGCTGGGTTGTTCATTTCCTATATAGCAGGGTTTATTTTTACGTATCTGTTCGGATTTAAAGATGAAATGGCGGTTGAATTTAAGTGATCGGAATTTCTTTTTATCTACAGGACCCGCATGCAGAAACACAAATTATACATGCTGCTAACCTAGGAGTGAAGAGAGCATTTACCTCGCTCCATATTCCTGAAGAAAAGGGAGACCTCGTGAAGAGGATGATCAGGCTTTTAAAGCTTGCAGAGGACTATGGAATGGAAATCCATGCAGATGTCTCGTTAAATACGCTTGATCATTTGGGGATTAACAAATTTACGGATTTATGGCCATTAGGTATTAAAGGGATTCGCCTTGATGATGGGTTCGATAAAGAAACGGTCATATCTTTATCTAAGGTGTTTTCACTCTCACTAAATGCAAGTACGTTGAATGAAGAGGAACTTTTAGCCGTGCTTGGGGGCGGAGTGGAACCGGAAAGTCTGATAGCTTGGCACAACTTTTATCCAAGGCCTGAAACGGGCCTTGAAGAAGAGTTCTTTCATGAACAAAATGGAATGTTCAAGAAATACGGCATACCGATCTTTGCTTTCATCCCGGGTGCAGGAAGTAAACGCGGTCCTCTTCATGAGGGTCTTCCAACGCTTGAAAAACACAGGTTGATGAATCCTTACGCCGCCGGAATTGAGCTGATCCAGCATGTGGAAGGAGTTTACGTTGGTGATCAAGGAACGGAGGGTAATTTGCTTGAGAATCTAACCGTATATAAAAATCTGAACATTCTAACTATTAGAGTGAAATCCCGACTTTTGCAAAGCGGTCAGTATAAATTGAGGCCAGATGTTTCTCAAGATGTTTTCCGGCTGCAGAATACCCGGGTCACCGCAAATGTTGAGCCGAGTAATACAGCTGCACGAAGCCTTGGATCCATAACGATGGACAATGATGCTTATGGAAGGTATCGGGGAGAGGTTCAAATTTGCAAAAGAGACCTAGGGGCAGACCACCGAGTCAACGTTATAGGAAGAGTTATAGAAGAAGATATTCCCTTGCTGTCCCTTCTAAAGCCTGGTCAAACAATAAAACTTATAATTGAGTAAACAATTGGACTCAAAGAATCCAGGGATAAATGGATACATTTCATGAAGGCTTTTTAAAGAGGCGGCTGCTGGGATTCCCGATGCTGCCTTGATTTCTTTATAGGATCTATATAGTTCATTTCCATTCATTTTTCCCCTTCACGGCAGTGGTTTGGAATTGTTGCTAACAGAACTAAAAAGAATACAAGGGAGGATGCCTGAATGATAAAAAGGATATGTGCCCCAGCTGGAATCGCATTATGTTTGGTTTTATCCATTATGGGAGGGAATGCGACAGCAAAGGGATACGAGAATGAAAAAACGGTTTCTGATATTCAGGAAATCGTAGAAAACATGACAATCGATGAAAAAGTCGGTCAAATGCTCATGCCGGATTTTCGTAATTGGCAAAAACAAGGAGAAACAAAGGCAACCGGGTTTATTGAAATGAACTCGGAAGTTGCAAGCATCATCAAAAAATATCATCTGGGCGGTGTGATTCTGTTTGCTGAGAATGTAGTCGATACCGAACAAACGGTTCGTCTCACGGATGGTTTGCAGATGGCAAGCCCGGACCTTCCGCTGTTCATAACGATTGATCAGGAAGGAGGAATCGTAACTCGTCTTCAAACTGGAACGAACCTTCCTGGTAATATGGCACTTGGTGCAGCCAGAAAAGAGAGTTACGCTTATCAATCTGGAGAAATTATTGGTAAGGAACTGTCGGCACTTGGCATAAATGTCAATTTCGGACCGTCTGTCGATGTCAATAATAATCCCGGAAATCCTGTTATTGGCGTTCGTTCCTTCAGTTCCGATCCGGAACTTGTATCAAAGCTTGGCATTCAGATGATAAAAGGATTGCAAAATCAGAACATGATAGCGACGACCAAGCATTTCCCTGGCCATGGAGATACAGCAGTCGACAGTCATTATGGTCTTCCCCTTGTTTCTCATGATAAAGAGCGTTTGCGCTCCATCGAGCTGCTTCCTTTCCAAAGAGCCATCGATGCTGGAGTTGATATGATGATGACTGCACATGTTCAATTTCCTGCATTCGAAGACACTACCTATATCAGTAAAAAAGACGGTCAAGAAATTATGGTTCCTGCAACGCTGTCACAAAAGGTCATCACGGGTCTATTACGTGAAGAAATGGGATTTGACGGTGTTGTGGTTACAGATGCTTTGAATATGAAAGCCATCGCGGACAACTTCGGACAGGAAGAAGCTGTGGTCCTTGCCCTGAAATCTGGTGTTGATATTGCTTTGATGCCGGCACAGGTTAATTCGCTTCAAATGGAAAAGAATATAACCTCTGTATTCAATGCAGTGAAGGCGGCAGTAGCTAGCGGGGAAATTCCTCTAAATCAAGTCAATCATTCTGTAACGAGGATACTTGAACTAAAAGTGAAAAGAGGGATATTAAACCCGGAAGATACTCCTATAGATAAAAAAATCGAAACCGCGCTTCAAGTAGTCGGGAATGAAGATCATTTAAAAAAAGAAAGGAAAATGGCGGAAGATGCCATCACTCTATTGAAAAATGAACACAAAACATTGCCTTTCAAACCTAAGAAAAATGATAAAGTTTTAATTCTTGCTCCTTTTGATGACCAAGTTGAATCCATGTCCAGGAGCATCAGCGAATTAGCTGAAAAAAAGAAAATAAAGAAAGTCCAAATAACGGGTATGAGTTTTTCAGGAAAGTCATTTACAGATCAAGTGGCCAGACTCATTGATGAATCGGATTTTGTCATAACTGGTTCCTATATTGTCAAAAATGATCCGGCTGTCAATGATGGAGTGATAGATGACAGCATTCAAGATTCGTCGAAGTGGGCAACAGCCTTCCCTAGAGCGGTCATGAATCATGCAAAGAAAAAAGACAAAGAATTTGTTTTAATGAGTTTAAGAAACCCTTATGATGTTGCAAACTTTGAAGAAGCGAAGGCGGTTCTTGCTGTTTACGGGTTTAAAGGGTATTCGAATGGGCGTTATAGACAGCCGAATATCCCGGCAGGCATCTCGACTATTTTTGGAGAATCAAGACCTAAAGGCACGTTGCCGGTCGATATACCTTCAGTAACTAAGCCCTCTGAAAGCCTTTATAACTATGGATATGGATTAGACATTAAATCTGGAAGACCCATTAAAAAATAAGGAGAGAAGCAATTTGAAAAGAATGATAATCCTATTTGCCATTTGCATGCTTTCTTTCGGCATCGTTTCCTCAAAAAGTGTAACAGCTGTTAAAGAGAAGAAAAAACAAAAGGTCAGTCCTGGTATTGAAGTTCTTTTAAAAGAAGAAAAGAACGTTTTAAGCGGAAAGAAAGTTGGCTTGATTACGAATCCAACTGGCATCGACTCTAAATTAACCAGCATCGTCGATCTCCTTCATGATGATCCGGATATTAATTTAACGGCTTTATTTGGTCCTGAACATGGAGTGCGTGGAGATGCGCAAGCTGGTGCAAGCGTTGAATATTATATTGATGAAAAAACAGGATTGCCCGTTTATAGTTTATATGGCAAAACGAAAAAACCGACGCCTGAAATGTTAAAGGATGTTGAGGTCCTTGTTTTTGATATCCAGGATGTCGGAACACGCTATTACACTTATATCTACACGATGGCTTATGCAATGGAAGCAGCCAGAGAAAATGATATCCCCTTTATCGTGCTGGACCGGCCGAACCCACAAGGCGGGGAGTCGGTAGATGGGCCGGTCCTTGAACCTGAATTCTCATCGTTTGTTGGGTTGTATCCAATCCCGCTTAAGCATGGGATGACGGTTGGGGAACTCGCGACTTTGTTCAATAAGGAATTTAAAATTGGAGCAGATCTCAAGGTCATCAAGATGAAAGGCTGGAAGCGAGATATGGATTATGACGATACTGGTCTCCCTTTTGTCTTGCCGTCACCGAATATGCCGACAGTTTCCACTACTTTCGTATATCCGGCTACAGGCTTGATCGAGGGAACAAATGTCTCAGAAGGCAGAGGAACGACCAAACCATTCGAGTTGATAGGTGCTCCATATATAAATAGTGATGAGCTTGCTGGGAAATTAAATGCATTAAGGTTACCCGGTGTGAAATTCAGGGCAGCGTCCTTTACACCTACATTTTCAAAACATGCAGGTAGACTTAGCCACGGAGTGGAAATTTATATAACGGATAGAGAAGCGTTCAAGGCTGTCCCAACTGGACTTCACATCATCAAGACCATTCAGGATCTATATCCCGGTGATTTCGAATTCCTTGCAGCCAACAATTTCAATTTATTGATTGGAAATGGCTGGATAATGTCTAGAATTAAAGAAGGTTCAACAGTAAATGAAATCTTGAAA
>NZ_JVPL01000038.1:0-268 GCF_001054655.1 Bacillus sp. 220_BSPC | reverse complement strand
TGCGGGAAAAGCGTGTCTAAGGAGACCCCGCAGGCGGAAGCCGAGGAGGCCCCCGAGACCGCCCGCGGAAAGCGAGTGCTTGGAGTGGAAATCAAGTCCACAACCAAATAATATTTCATGGTTCGGGTTTTGACCGTCATTCCGAGCCGCTTTTTTAGACAAAAGGGTTTCAATCTGAATTTTTTATAAAAATTTTATTGGAACGGAAGGTGCGAGACTCCTGCGGGAAAAGCGTGTCTAAGGAGACCCCGCAGGCGGAAGCCGAGGA
>NZ_JVPL01000037.1:0-20763 GCF_001054655.1 Bacillus sp. 220_BSPC | reverse complement strand
TTGGCAGACAGTCGGCGGAAAGGGAGCGGATTTCTGGAATCAACAGAAATACTTTTTTAAGAAAAAAAACTATATGAAAACTGGCTTTTGTTCGAATTTTGTCTACAGTCTGAACCCGCCCAATCGGCGGTTTTTTTTATTCATGAAATTGCATAAGTCACGAACTTTTGGGAAAGAAGATAGATATGGAAGCGGATATATTACCTTTGGAGAGAAAGCACGAAGCCCAGATGTGTAATTATAATAATATTCTGAAAAATGAATCTATTATTTACGTTATTGAATAATTATTAGAGTGTGTTAAAATACACATTAGTGTATGAATATTAGTTATTCGAAATTTAACTAACCTAATTTAATAACAAAAGAATTGAAAATATCATTTTGGAGGAATAATAATGAAGTTGAAAAAGCAGTTAGCATTGTTGCTTACTTCTATTTTATTAGTAGGTATTTTAGCGGCATGCGGAACATCAGAGAAAGAAGATAAGAACACAGCTGACAATGAAGACAAGAAGGTCCTGGTAATGGGAACATCTGCGGATTATCCGCCATTTGAATTTGTTGAAACATCTAAAAGTGATGAAATCCAAGGATTTGACATTGATATCGCTAAAGCAATCGGAAAAAAATTAGGTTATGAGGTCGAAGTGAAGGACATTGACTTTAATAGTCTTGTGCCTGCCCTGGAAAATAAATCGGTCGATTTCGTTATCTCTGGAATGACTCCAACTGAAAAACGTGAGCAATCAGTCGATTTCAGTGATATTTACTATACAGCTAAAAACATGATCATCACGACAAAGGACAGTAAAATCAAAACTGTTGAAGATTTAAAAGGGAAAACGGTTGGCGTACAGCTTGCATCCATTCAGGAGACATTGGCAAATGACTTGAATAAATCCCAAGATATCGGGATGAAAGTTGAAAAAAGGAATCGTATTCCTGAGGTTGTTCAAGAAATGTCAACAGGACGTTTTGACGCCGTGATCATGGAAGATACTGTGGCAAAAGGCTACTTGAAAGATAATAAAGAATTGGTGGGGCATTTGATCGAGTCCGGTGAACAAGATGCCGGTTCGGCAATCGCTTTCCAAAAAGGAAGCAAGTTAACTGAAGAATTCAATGCCGAGTTGAAAAAAATGATGGAAAATGGTGAAATGGAAAAATTAATATTAAAATGGTTCGGTGGCAGTGAAACTGAATAATGCAGAGAGACGAAAAGCGTTCAGAAGAGATTTGGTATGCCTTCTGAACGTTTTTCCGCGCTTTATTGTTAATAAAATGAAGCAGGAGGAAGGCCCAAAGATAACGGCCTTCATAAGAGAGGATGAATGGAGTGAATCTGGAATTTGAAAGGATTATGCCTTCCCTTCCATATATCCTGGAGGGAATACCGACTACATTAAAGGTTGTAGCGGTAGCGGCAGTAATCGGATTTGTTTTGGGAATATTATTATCTATACTTAAAATCAGCAGAATCAAGCCATTGAATTGGATTGCTGACTTTTATACATCCATTTTTCGCGGTACCCCTTTGGTGCTGCAATTAATGCTGATTTATTTTGGTTCACCACAAATATTAGGGATTCAGATCGAAGCGTTCCAAGCAGCATTTTTAGCATTCGGGCTAAATTCAGCTGCATATATCTCTGAAATTATCAGGGGAGGCATTTTAGCGGTCGATAAAGGCCAACGAGAGGCTGCACTTGCACTTGGGGTTCCCTATTCAGGGATGATGCTTAATATTATCCTTCCGCAGGCCATCAAGAACATCCTGCCATCCCTTGTTAACGAATTGATTTCCTTAACGAAGGAATCAGCCGTTGTCACAATTATTGGATTAGGGGATATCATGCGCCGTGCTTATATTGTCGGCGGTGAGACATATAAATTCTTCGAGCCGATTTTATTTGCCGGTCTCATTTATTATGTGATGGTCATGATTCTCACCATCTTAGGCAAAGTGATTGAAAGGAGAATGAGACGCAGTGATTAAAATTGATGGACTCAAAAAAAATTATGGTAAGCTCGAAGTTTTAAAAGGAATCAGCACCGAGATAGGACAGGGTGAAGTGGTAGCGATCATCGGTCCATCCGGTTCGGGAAAATCAACTTTCTTACGCTGCATCAATATGCTTGAAACTCCAACTGATGGTCAAATCAGGTTTAAAGATCAAATCATCACTGAAAAAAAGACCAATATCATGAAAGTGCGTGAAAATGTCGGAATGGTATTTCAACATTTTCATTTATTTCCACATAAAACCGTACTGGAGAATCTGATATATGCACCTATGAAGGTGAAAAAATTATCAAAGGCCGAGGCTGTAAAACAAGCTCGTGAGCTATTGACTAAAGTCGGTTTGGCCGATAAAGAATCGACTTATCCGAATCGTCTGTCAGGCGGACAAAAACAAAGGGTCGCGATTGCACGGGCATTGGCAATGAACCCGGAAGTAATGCTTTTCGATGAGCCGACTTCAGCGCTTGATCCCGAGATGGTAAAAGAAGTGCTCGAGGTTATGAAGTCACTGGCACATACGGGGATGACCATGCTGATTGTAACGCATGAAATGGGATTCGCCAAAGAAGTGGCCGATCGAGTACTATTCCTGGACGGGGGTCTGCTCGTTGAGGAAAGTGCTCCGGAAGATTTCTTTTCCAATCCGAAAAGCCAGCGTGCAAAAGACTTCTTGGAAAAAGTTTTATAAGCTAAAGCAAATAGTATATAATTGTGAAAAAAGGTAACGTTTAGTTACCTTTTTTTATTTTTTTCCTATAATGTATTTTTGCGTGCATGTATTTAGAAAAATTGGAAATTTAACTCGCAAAGGACTGTAAAAATATCTGATTTCCTGATAGTATTATAATAGATAGAGAAAGAGCTAGGTGATACATAACAATGTTTAAAATCGGATACAGGACGATTAAAACTGCTTTGGGGGCCACCCTGGCAATTATTATTGCACAAATGCTTAATCTCGAATATTTCTCTGCCGCGGGAATCATTGCGATCTTATGCATCCAAGTTACAAAAAAGAAGTCGGTGTATGCCTCCTGGCACCGGTTTTTAGCTTGTTTGATTGCAATGGCCTATGCATCCCTATTATTTCAGTTCATCGCATTTCATCCGCTGATAATAGGTTTGATTCTCTTGATTTTCATTCCAACGACAGTGGCCTTGAAGATTAATGAGGGGATCGTGACGAGCAGCGTCATCATCATGCACCTATACGGGTCCGGTAACATCACTTTTTCCCTGCTGATCAATGAAACGATATTAATTGCAGTTGGAGTTGGAGTGGCACTTGTCATGAATCTGTACATGCCCAGTGTCGATGACAAACTGCTGGCCTATCAGGAAAATATCGAAACGAACTTCAGTGCGATCTTGATGGGAATTGTCCGATATTTGAGGGATAATGATCACACATGGGATGGTAAGGAAATCACCGAAACAGCCAATCTTCTTAATCAAGCCAAGAGCCTTGCCTTCAGGGACGTGGAAAATCATTTCTTAAGGGAAGAAGACCTGTATTACCATTATTTCAAAATGCGTGAAAAGCAATTTGAAATAATTGAACGAATTCTTCCCCTGGTCACGAATATTCCGTTGGTCGTCAAGCAAAGTGGGATAGTGGCAGATTTTATAGAAGATTTGGCAGAAAACGTCCACCCACAAAATACGGCCATCCTTTATCTGAAGAAGCTTGAAGAAATGGAGATTCATTTTAGGGGAATGGCACTGCCGCAGACACGTGAAGAGTTCGAATCCAGGGCTGCATTACTGCAGCTCATGAAGGAAATGGAGCGCTATTTATTGTTGAAGCATTCCTTCAAGGGATTACCCAAGCTGACCGGCAACCGAATGAAAAAGAGGCACTTGGCTTAAACTAAGCAAAAAAGAAAAGGGATGATACAAATGAAATGGATCCTTTCTTTGTTGCTTATGCTATCTTTGTGGCCGTTACAGGTACAGGCCCAGCCTCAATCGGTTAAGCCTGGCGATCCGTTTATCATCATCAATAAAGCCAACAATAAATTGGCGTTCATTGATGATAACGAGGTCAAGGAGATTCTGCCGGTCGGTACGGGAAAGAGTCAGGAACTGACACCTGAAGGGATCTTCACGGTCAAAGTAAAAGCGGTCAATCCATATTACCGGAAAAAGAATATTCCTGGCGGTGATCCGAGGAACCCTTTGGGGTCGCGGTGGATTGGCTTCGATGCACGAAATACCGATGGGAGGATATACGGCATACATGGTACGAATCAGCCATCATCGATTGGTGAATATATTTCAAATGGCTGTGTACGGATGCATAAATCCGATGTGGAGCGTTTGTACGAAAAAGTCCCCATCGGCACTAAGGTGTTAATCGCCCTATCGAACGAGGATTTCAAAACGCTGGCTAAGAAAAACGGAGCGATAAAATAAAGAGAGGGAAGCTTTTTGCTCCCCTCCCCATTACGGTGTCTATTACATAAGAAATGCGATACCTGATAATAAGCTCGTTAATAACATTGAGATAAGCATTAAATACACGACGATCTTTCTGATTTTCTTGTTTCCCATATGCTCTCTCCCTCAATACAGTTTGATTGATTTTATTTTAACTTGAACATTTAGTAGAAACAAGTAAAAGTATAATGTTCATATTATTCCGAATCTTAAAAGGCTTTAATGCAAGATTAGTAGTATTTTAATGGAGTCATCCAATAATACATAGCATGGGGGTTTTTATGATGATTAAAAATATCGATCATATCGGTATTGCCGTCAAGTCACTAGATGAAGCCTTGCCGCTTTACACGGAAACGTTGAAATTGAAACTTGAAGGAATCGAGACAGTGGAGAGCCAAGGAGTGAAAGTGGCCTTCATCCTGGCAGGCAATACCCGTTTGGAATTGTTGGAAGCGTTGTCACCTGCAAGCCCAATCGCCAAATTCATCGAAAAACGCGGTGAAGGGATTCATCATGTGGCACTTGGCGTCGAAGACATCGAAGATAGAATAAAAGAAATCAAAGAAGCTGGATTGCGCATGATTGATGATTCACCAAGAAAGGGAGCGCACAATGCGGATGTTGCTTTCGTTCATCCGAAGTCTACCGCGGGAGTATTATATGAGCTTTGTGAACAAGCATTATCAAAGGAGGAGCAGAAATGACAGACATTTATGATACGATCAATGACCTATATGACAGACGCCGCAAAGTGGAAATGGGCGGCGGTGAAGAAAGAATCGATAAGCAGCATGATAAGGGCAAACTTACGGCAAGGGAAAGAATTGAACTTCTAGTTGATCCAGGTACTTTCATCGAGCTTAATCCTTTTATCAAACACCGTAATACCAATTTCGGCATGGAAAAGGAAGAAGGGCCGGGAGAAGGGGTTGTCACCGGTTACGGAAAGGTCAACGGCCGCGACATCTATCTGTTTTCACAGGATTTTACTGTTTTTGGCGGTGCACTCGGTGAAATGCATGCTCTGAAAATTGCCAATGTTATGGATTTGGCAGCGGAAAATGGAGCCCCTTTCATAGGTTTGAACGATTCTGGCGGAGCGCGTATTCAAGAAGGCGTAGTTTCGCTTGACGGATATGGCCAAATATTTTACCGGAATTCCATATATTCAGGGGTCATTCCACAGATTTCGGTTATTATGGGACCTTGTGCAGGCGGAGCCGTATATTCCCCAGCCATTACCGACTTTGTCTTCATGGTTGAAAAAACGAGCCAAATGTTCATAACAGGCCCTAAAGTCATTGAAACGGTTACAGGTGAAAAGATTTCATCCGAAGGATTGGGCGGAGCGACTGTACATAATACCATAAGCGGTAATGCCCATTTCAAAGGAGCATCTGAGGAGCAAGTTTTGGCTGACGTAAGACGGCTCCTGAGCTATCTTCCACAAAATAATGAAGAGAAGCCGCCGGTTTTGGAAGCGGATGAGGGAGATGACTACCGGGCGGACTTAACGGATGTAGTCCCTTATGAAGGGATCCGTCCATATGATGTTCGGAAAGTATTGGAGCAGGTTGTCGATGAGGATTCCTTTATGGAAGTGCAAGAGGGCTTTGCGAAAAACATAGTGGTCGGCTTGGCGCGAATCAAAGGGAAATCTGTGGGGCTTGTCTGTAACCAGCCAAAGGTGTTGGCAGGGGGACTTGATATAGATTCATCAGATAAAGCTGCCCGTTTTATTCGTTTTTGTGACTCGTTTAACATTCCGCTTATTACGTTTGAAGACGTTTCAGGGTTTTTCCCCGGCGTTAAACAAGAACATGGCGGGATCATTCGCCACGGTGCAAAGCTGCTATATGCTTATTCGGAAGCAACAGTACCTAAATTGACGATCATTCTGCGAAAAGCATACGGAGGAGCTTATGTGGCTCTTAATAGTAAATCCATCGGTGCGGATCTTACATTTGCATGGCCGAATGCTGAAATCGCTGTAATGGGTTCTGCTGGAGCGGCAAATATCATTTTTGCCCGTGAAATTCAAAATAGCCAGGATCCGGAAGCGACACGAGCAGCTAAAATTGAAGAATACCGTGAGAAGTTCGCCAATCCATATGTTGCCGCAAGTCTTGGAATGGTGGATGATGTTATCGATCCCCGTGAAACCAGGATTAAGATCATTCAATCTCTTGATATGCTACGCAACAAAAAAGAAACTCGACCTTGGAAAAAACACGGAAATATCCCATTGTGATCAAACGTTGCAAGGAGCCCAAACTTATCTGTTTTGGGCTCTTTTCCATACGGGGCCAAGATATCCTTTTGAAATAAATAAGTCATCATTCACTTTTTAAAACGGTCTTTAGGATCAGCATGCCACATTATTTGCCGGGGCGCCGCTTTTAGAAGTATAATTGAAGAGGAAAACTTTTTTGGAGGTTTTATTTTATGATTAATGAAGAACGTTTAGTTAATGAATTTATGGAATTGGTGCAGATCGATTCCGAAACGAAAAATGAAGCAGCCATCGCCAAAGTGCTGAAAGAAAAATTCGGGGCACTAGGTGTAGAAGTTTTTGAAGATGATACAACAGCAGTCACCGGTCATGGTGCAGGGAATTTAGTATGTACTTTAAAAGGAACGAAAGAAGGCGTAGATACCATTTATTTCACCTCCCATATGGATACGGTTGTACCGGGGAATGGAATCAAGCCTTCCATCAAAGATGGATACATAGTGTCAGACGGAACGACCATTTTAGGGGCGGATGACAAAGCTGGATTAGCGGTCATGTTAGAAACGCTTAAAGTGTTGAAAGAACAGAATATCGAACACGGTACCATCGAATTCATCATTACAGTCGGTGAAGAATCTGGCTTGGTAGGGGCAAAGGCATTGGATCGCTCCCTTGTAACGGCTAAATTCGGTTTTGCACTTGATAGTGATGGAAAAGTGGGCAATGTGGTTGTTGCTGCACCTACTCAGGCGAAAGTGTCCGCAACCATTTTAGGCAAGACTGCTCACGCTGGTGTCGCTCCAGAGAAAGGCGTTTCGGCCATTACGATCGCTGCCAAAGCAATCTCTAGAATGCCATTAGGCAGAATCGACGAGGAAACGACAGCCAATATCGGACGTTTCCAGGGGGGACAGCAAACCAATATTGTTTGTGACCATGTTGAAATCCTTGCAGAAGCAAGATCCTTGATCCCTGAAAAAATGGAAATACAGGTAGCGAAAATGAAAGAGGCTTTCGAGACTGCAGCCATTGAAATGGGCGGACGTGCTGAAGTTGAAGTTACCGTCATGTATCCTGGTTTTAAATATGGTGCTGGTGACCATGTTGTCGAAATCGCAAGAAAGGCAGCAGAGAAAATCGGCCGTCCATGCGAGCTGGTTAAAAGCGGCGGTGGAAGCGATGCAAATGTCATTGCAGGCTTTGGCATCCCTACTGTCAATCTCGCAGTGGGCTATGAAGATATCCATACTACGAATGAAAGAATTCCAGTTGAGGAATTAACGAAGCTAGCTGAAATGGTCATCACTATCATCAAAGAAGTTTCAGGGGAATAATCACCCATAATAGGTCAAGATGTTCAAAGTATTGAAGGAATATATGTACAGTCATCAATGACATGATGGCTGTTTTTCTTGGAGTGGAAGCATCTTTCACCGTGGTTACCAAAGATAAATAGGGGTACTTTAATAGAAATGTTTTTTATTTTTACAAGGATGTGACGGTCAAGCATGAAGGACATGTATCCCAAAAATGGCAGGGTCATTCTCCATGTAGACATGAATAGTTTCTATGCTTCAGTGGAAATGTCATATGATGTTTCATTGAAAGGCAAACCGCTTGCCATTGCAGGGAATGTTGAAGAGAGAAGGGGCATAATCGTCACCTGCAGCTATGAGGCGAGGAAGTTCGGGGTTAAAACGACCATGCCGATTTGGCAGGCGAAAAAATTATGTCCTCAATTAGTCATTCAGAAACCGAATTTCGAGCGCTATCGAAAGGCATCACTGGCTATTTTCGATGTTTTGAGGCAATATACAGAGATGGTTGAACCGGTTTCGATTGATGAGGGGTATCTGGATATCAGTGAATGCGCCGAATTGGGTTCGCCTTTAGATATAGCCAATAGCATTCAGGAAAGAATTTTTAATACGATGGATCTCCCTTGCAGTATCGGGATTGCCCCTAATAAATTTTTGGCCAAAACGGCTTCTGATATGAAGAAACCCATGGGTATCACCGTGTTAAGGAAACGGGACATTCCGGAAAAGCTCTGGCCTTTACAAGTGGGCGATATGCATGGCATCGGGGATAAGACATCGGAAAAGCTTCAAACTATCGGGATAATGACGATCAGGGACCTTGCACAAGCCAATGATAGTCAACTTAAACAGCTTCTTGGGATCAATGGCATCCGTTTGAAGGATAGGGCTAATGGAATTGACCCGAGGATAGTGGATCCCGAAGCGATTTTTGAGCATAAGAGCATTGGGAACTCGACAACTCTTCCGCATGACTCCACCAATCAAAAAGAACTGATCGGTGTATTGGAAAAGCTTTCCGGGAAAGTTGCCGTCCGTTTGAGAAATAAACGCCTCCTTGGTCAAAAAATAGGTGTGACGATCCGTTACAAAGACCGCCGCACAATAACGAGAAGCAGAACGGTTCCTAATCCTGTTTTTGAAAAAAAGGATATTTTGGATGGAGCTATCGATCTCTTCATGAAAAATTGGAATGGGGAAGGAATCAGGCTTCTTGGTGTCACTGCCTATGATGTCATCGAAAAAGAGTCGGCCTTCAAGCAACTGGATATTTTCTCCTTTCAAGAGGATGCAGAAAAAGAACCTCTGTATGAAGCGATGGAACACTTGCAAAATAAGTACGGAGAAAATATTATTAAAAAGGGATTACCCTTGAAAAACCGTTCAATAGGAACAGACACTAGCTTCAGCAAAGATTTCTTTGAGCAATCCAGGAGGAATGATCCTTCTTTTGACAAAGAATAGCGTACGAGCTGTGTAAAGATATAGAGAAGGGAAAGATGAGTCATGACAAAACAGCAGATTGGCGTTATCGGATTAGCCGTAATGGGCAAGAACCTTGCGTTTAATATTGAAAGCAGGGGATATTCAATTTCCGTATATAATCGCTCAGGATCAAAAACGGACGAGATGATGAAGGAAGCGGAAGGCAAAAACGTAACAGCCGCTTATACGCTTGAAGAATTCGTCCATTCTTTGGAAACACCACGCAAAATTTTATTGATGGTTAAAGCCGGAGCGGCAACGGATGCAACAATCGAGCAATTAAAACCGCTGCTTGAAAAAGGTGATATCGTTATTGATGGAGGAAATACCTTCTTCAAGGACACTCAGCGCCGTAATGAGGAGTTAAGCAAGCTTGGCATCCATTTCATCGGTACAGGCGTGTCAGGAGGGGAAGAAGGAGCTCTGACAGGTCCATCCATCATGCCTGGAGGTCAAAAAGAAGCATATGAACTGGTTGCACCGATCTTGAAGGACATTTCAGCTAAGGTCGATGGGGATGCTTGCTGCACATATATCGGACCGGATGGGGCAGGTCATTATGTTAAAATGGTACATAATGGAATTGAATATGGGGACATGCAATTGATTTCCGAATCTTATTTCCTTCTGAAAAATCTTCTTGGATTATCTGCTGAAGAATTCCATGAAGTCTTCTCTGAATGGAATGAAGGGGAACTTGATAGCTATTTAATTGAAATTACTGCTGATATTTTCAAAAAATATGATGAAGAAACCGGCAAGCCTATGGTCGATGTCATTTTAGATAAAGCTGGCCAAAAAGGTACTGGGAAATGGACAAGTCAAAGTGCGCTTGATCTTGGTGTTCCACTTCCAATCATTACGGAATCCGTATTCGCACGGTTTATTTCAGCAATCAAGGACGAGCGTGTCGAAGCGAGTAAAATCCTTCGTGGACCAAAAGCCGAATCATTTACAGGTGACAAAAAGGCTTTGATCGAAAGTATCCGTAAAGCACTTTATATGAGCAAAATCTGTTCATATGCACAAGGATTTGCACAAATGAAAGCAGCATCAGAAGAAAATGGCTGGAACTTGCAATATGGGGAAATCGCGATGATTTTCCGTGGCGGCTGTATCATCCGTGCACAATTCCTCCAAAAAATCAAGGAAGCGTACGATCGTGAAGCGAACTTGAACAACCTTCTTCTAGATCCTTACTTCCAAGGGGTCGTCGAAAGCTACCAAGGAGCTTTACGTGAGGTAGTGTCAACGGCTGTGATGAACGGAATCCCGGTTCCTTGCTTGTCATCGGCACTTGCCTATTTCGACAGCTATCGTACAGAAACGCTGCCGGCTAACCTGATTCAAGCTCAGCGTGACTATTTTGGAGCTCATACTTACCAACGCATTGATAAAGAAGGAACGTTCCATACCGAATGGATGGAAAAATAAAAAGTTCAAGCCGGCTTAAAAGGGGATTCCCTTTTAAGCCGGCTTTTTTGTTTCATCATGTAAAAAGGGGGCGCTTGGCGCCCCTCTTTTAATACTATCTCCGATGCTCTACAAGGTCAATGACCCCTAATACAACATGTGCCAAACCGAAACCAAAAACCGTATTAGCTACCATTTTGTTTGAACCCCGGGTCTGCTTCATTGCATAACCCGCAGCTGTCACGGCTGTGCCCAACGCTGTTGGAATTAATCCTTCACGAATGTCCATCGTTTAATCCCTCCACATCGAAGTTAGCGGTACTGTCACTAAGCACCTTTTTTAGTGTATCCTCAGCAAGGGCTTACCATTCTTTTTGGATAGGGTGAAAATGGTAAAAATGAACTAGTAGTAAATAGTTCCAATTAATTTACCTTTTTTAGGGAAAACATAGTATGATGTATGACATTCATCCCTGCTTTTTTTTAGGTTTAAACACCTGCGGAAAAAGGAATATGAACATGGAAAGAGATGGGCGGACCGCAGGATACAGTAGGCAGAAAGAGAGAAGGAGCGGAGGACTTTATGTTCATCATCTGGTGGGCTGTAGCCATTTTTTTAGTTTTCATTGCCTTAGAATCCGGTGTTTCATTTTGGCTTAATTCAGAAAAAGAGGAAGAAATGTCTAAGTCCAAGGAAATGTTTCATATTATCCGGAATAAATTGCTGAGGAAGAGTGTTTCATGAAGAAGAAGGGATGCAGATTCAAATCTGCATCCCTTTTTCATTTCAATCATTATTTTCGTTTTTCTTGACTTGCCACCAAATATGTCCATCTTCCGCCAGGAGTTCATCGGATGCAAGTGGACCTGTTGATCCCGCTTCATAGTTGGGGAAAGACTCGTCTTTAGTATTTTCCCATGCATTGGAAATGGTATCGACGAACTTCCATGAGAGGGCAACCTCGTCCCAGTGCGTAAAGTTTGTAGCATCCCCGCGCATGCTGTCAAACAATAGCTTTTCATATGCCTCGGGAGAATTGATGTGTTCGATCCCTTTGTTCGAGACGGTCAGCTTCATTGGCTTTGTATTGGATGTCGTCCCGGATTTCTTGACATTTAAGTACAATGTGATACCTTCGTCAGGCTGGATATTGATGACGAGAAGATTCGGATTCAGCGTTTCTTCCGTTTTATAATACAGATTCATTGGGATATCTTTGAATTGAACAACGATATTCGTTGATTTGACATCCATTCTCTTACCGGTACGGATATAAAAAGGAACACCGGCCCAACGGAAGTTATCAATCATCAATTTACCCGCAACATAGGTCTCTGTGTTGGATTCGGGATTTACATTATGTTCATTTCGGTAGGCCGGAAGCATTTGACCATCTATCGTTCCTTCACCATACTGGCCACGAACGAAGTATTGGTTGACTTCGTCGACTTTCATTGGTCGAAGTGAACGCAATGCCCGTACTTTTTCGCTTCTAATCTCTTCTGTCGTCAAAGCGATCGGGGGTTCCATTGCAAGCAAGGCCACCATTTGCAGCAGGTGGTTTTGGACCATATCCCTTAGGGCACCGCTGGTTTCATAATAACGCCCGCGTTCTTCAACGCCGAGTGTTTCGCTTGAAGTAACCTGGATGTTGGATATATATCTGTTATTCCATAGCGGCTCGAATAGGGCATTGGAAAAACGGATGACCTCGATATTTTGTACCATTTCTTTACCTAAATAATGATCGATACGGTAGATTTCATCTTCAGCGAATGCAGTCCGAATCTGCTCATTCAATTGTTGGGCTGTTTCAAAACTGTGTCCAAATGGCTTCTCGATGACCAGGCGCTTATATCCATCCGTGTCACTCAGGCCTTGTGCTTTAATCTGTTCGGCAATCGTTCCGAAAAACTCAGGTGCCATCGCCAAATAGAAGATCCTGTTTCCTTCTAATTGATAGTGTCCGTCTAATTGTTCGGCAATGTCTTTTAATTGCAAATATGATTCGGAACTTGAGACGTCATGGGAGTGATAATGGAAATGGGAAATGAATTCGTCGACCTTTTCTTCCGCATGTCCGAACGTAAGAATCGAGTCCTTGACACTTGTTTGGAACTCCTCGTTCGTCAATGGCCTCCTTGCCACTCCGACGACCGCGAACTTATTGATTTTCTCTTTTTGAAATAGTCGATATATGGAAGGAAACAATTTCCTTTTCGCTAAATCTCCGGTAGCACCAAAAATCATGATCAATGCTGTGGGTTTATTGTTTTCTGTCATGTTAAAACCTCAACTTTCCGTTAAATCTGTCTATAAAGTTGGAATTCCCGAATGTGTACCAATTTCTAATTTTACGTTTAGCTTTCCCTCAAAGCAATCAATTTGCGCATTTTTTCTCAGATTTCATTAAAAGTTTAATTTGGTTTCTGTTTTAATGGGTCATAAATGAAAGAGCACCTTGGTTATGCTATAGTTAAGGCATAAAGTATTTGCAACGGAGGTAGTATGAGTGGATTTCGTTTTATTGGGTACAGGCGCTGGCGTTCCGGCCAAAGCGCGGAATGTGACATCAATCGCCCTTCAATTATTGGAAGAACGAGGGACGGTTTGGTTATTCGATTGTGGGGAAGCAACACAGCATCAAATATTAAAAACGGCGGTCAAACCGCGAAAGGTTGAAAAGATCTTCATCACCCATTTACATGGTGACCACATCTTCGGACTGCCTGGTTTTTTAAGCAGCAGATCTTTTCAGGGCGGAGTGGATAAATTGACCGTATATGGTCCACAAGGCATAGATTCATTCATTAAGACGAGCTTACAGGTGAGTGGAACTCATTTAAAATATCCCTTGGAAATCATCGAAATTGAAGAAGGCACAGTGTTTGAGGACGAACAATTCACAGTGACGGCCAAGTCGCTTGATCATGGCATTTACAGCATCGGTTATCGGATTGTGGAAAAAGATCGTCCGGGCAGCCTACTGGTCGATCGGCTGCGTTCCGAAGGTGTGAAGCCGGGGCCTCTTTTTAAAGCATTGAAAAATGGACAAACGGTCTGTCTCGATGATGGCCGTGTCATAAATGGGAAGGACTATATCAGTGCTCCGCATAAAGGCCGGATCATCACGATTCTTGGTGATACAAGAATGTGCAGCAATGCGCTCATTCTTGCTGAATCGGCGGATTACCTTGTTCATGAAGCTACATTTTCAGCGGAAGAATCTGAAATGGCATCAGCCTATTATCATTCGACCACCGTTCAGGCTGCAGAAACGGCCTTGAAAGCGGGGGCTAAGCATCTAATCCTTACCCATATCAGCTCACGGTATACTCCAGAGGATGCTGAGAGGCTAAAAGAGGAAAGCAAAGCGATCTTTGCAAATACGATCATGGGTGAAGATCTAATGGCCATTAAAGTTCCTTTGTATTCAGAGGAATCGGGCAGCTGAAATCAAAGCCAATGTTTGATATAATTAATCAATTGTTCATTGGATATTTAAAGGAGTGTAAATATGACTGACAAAAGTGACCTACATACTAAAGCAATGGATTTTCTCCTAAAAACAAGCCGGACTTTTTTCATTCCAATCAGTTATCTTCCAAAGGGATTACAAGAGGCTATTGGAGCTGCATACCTTTGCATGCGCGCCATTGATGAGATCGAGGACCACCCAGGTCTTCCGGCAGATAGTAAGGTTTCCCTGTTACAGGCCCTTAGTGAGCTGCCGGATGCGGATTTCAAGGAAGAAGATCTTCAAAAGTTATTTGAACCATATAAGGATGACCTGCCTGAGGTGACACTGTTTCTTTCGGACTGGGTTGAATTTTGTCCACCCGGTGCAAAAGGCAAAGTCTTGGAGTCGACAAAGGAAATGGCCGAAGGCATGGCAAAATGGGTTATTAAGGACTGGCAAATCCATAACGAAGAGGAACTCGATGATTACACTTATTATGTTGCAGGTTTAGTAGGGGTCATGCTGTCTGATATGTGGAACTGGTACGACGGAACCGAAACGGACCGTGAACTTGCCATCGCATTTGGCCGTGGACTCCAAACGGTCAATATCCTGCGTAACCGTGAGGAAGATGCAGAACGTGGTGTGAACTTTTATCCCGATGGCTGGGGTTTTAACGAGATGCTTGCCCATACGGAGCGTAATCTTGCATTAGCCGATGCGTACATTGGAGAGATTGAAACGAAGGAAATCATCCAATTTTGTAAAATACCCTTGGAATTGGCAAAAGCCACATTGAAAGCCCTAAAAGAAGGCAAAGAAAAAATTGATCGGGCTACCGTTACCGAAATTGTCAGCCAGGTTGTCGAACATTGATTTTTCCAAAAGCTGCTGTGAAAGTTACCATACCTTTCACAGCAGCTTTTTTCATGTTTCACATGTAGAACTCAAAAAATTCTAAAAAGTTAAAAAATATATTGGAATAATTGGGACTAAACGATTATAATTTAGGAAATAAAAGCGAAAAAGCTGGCGTCGATAGAAAAACATTATTTTAAATAAGGAAAAAGCGGGGGGAAAATATGAAAAAGAAATTATATTCAGCTGCAGCCATGACATTGGTCGCAGGTTTATTGTTGGCTGGGTGTGGAAATGAAAAGGAAAAAGATGCGGCAAAGGATGAAAGCGGAAAGGATACCTTCAACATTGGGGTGACACAAATCGTTCAGCATGATTCCCTGGATCAAGCATATGAAGGCTTCCAGGCGGCATTGAAGGATAGTGACATCAATGCGAAATATGATCTTCAAATTGCTCAGGGTGACCAAAACAACAGCCAAACGATTGCCAATAACTTCGTTGGGGATAAAGTGGATCTGATATTTGCGAATTCGACTCCTAGTGCTCTAAGTGCTTTAAATGCGACCAAGGATATTCCGATCGTCTTTACATCGGTTACCGATCCTGTAGCGGGGGAGCTTGTCACTTCTTTGGAAAAACCAGGCGGAAATGTGACGGGTACGACGGATTCCCATCCTGAAGCCATTGCCAAGTCAATGAAATTCCTAGCGGAAGAGCTTGGCGCCAAAACGATTGGAACGGTTTATAACACAGGGGAGCAAAATTCAGTCGTCCAAATAAAAAATGTGAAGGCGGAAGCGAAAAAAGCTGGATTGAAAGTCGTGGAAGCGTCCGTATCGACTTCAGCGGATGTTAAACAGGCAACGGAATCATTAATCGGAAAAGCGGATGCTTTCTATATCATTACTGATAATACAGTTGTCTCGGCACTGGAATCGGTCATTTCCGTGGCAAATGATCAAGATATCCCCTTGTTTGTCGGCGAGCTTGATTCCGTGAATGCTGGCGGTTTTGCAGCATATGGCTTCAGTTACTATGATATTGGTTATGAAGCGGGGCAAAAAGCGGTTGAAATCCTCAAGGATGGTAAAAAACCTGGAGATATCCCGGTTCAATATCCACAAAAACTGAAATTGGTCATCAATGAAAAAGCAGCAAAAGATATGGGTGTTGAAATAAAAGAAGAATGGAAAGCAGATGCTGAGTTTGTAAAATAAACTCTGCTTTTGTTCGGGGAAGGAAGAAAAAAATGTTCTCAGCCTTATTCAACTCTTTTGAGTCGGGAATGATTTATGCAATCATGGCACTTGGTGTCTATTTAACATTCAGGATTCTCGATTTCCCGGATATGACTGTGGAAGGCAGTTTTGTGACAGGGGCGTCTGTTGCCGCGATTATGATCGTTAACGGTTACTCGCCGATCGTTGCCACGTTGAGTGCCATGGTGGCAGGGTTCATCGCTGGGACGATAACGGGGTTCCTTCATACGAAAGGGAAAATCAATCCTCTCTTGGCAGGTATCTTAATGATGATTGCGCTCTACTCGATCAATTTGCGGATCATGGGTGCATCCAACATTCCGTTGCTTTCCCAAACAACCATTATCACGAATATCCAGGATGCCTGGGTTGGCACCGGACTGGACAATTTGTTGAATGGTCTTTTATCATTCGTGGGTCTCGGTGACAGCCTGCCAAAAACGTGGGCCATATTAATCGTTATGCTGGTTGTGGCTGTAGTCATCCAAGCGGGAATGTCAGCGTTTTTAAAAACGGAAATTGGTCTTGCCTTACGGGCGACTGGTGATAATGAAGCAATGGTCAAGAGTTTTTCCGCCCATACCGGCAACATGAAGATCTTAGGACTTGCAATCGGAAATGCACTTGTGGCTTTTTCGGGATCCCTGGTTGCCCAATATAACGGTTTTAGCGATATAGGCATGGGGATTGGAATCATTGTCATCGGATTGGCATCCGTCATAATCGGTGAGGCTCTATTTGGTGCAAAAACGATTGCACGTGCTACGCTGGCTGTTATTGGAGGGGCGATCATTTACCGAATCGTCGTAACCTTGGCACTTCGCGTTGAATTCCTTGAAACGGGAGATGTTAAATTAATTACGGCACTTATTGTGGTCGGGGCACTTGTCATTCCAAAAATTTCCGATAAACAAAAGGAAAAAACCCGGAAGAAAAGGCGGCTTAAAGAAATACAGATGCGTCATGGTGGCACTTTACCGAAAGGGAGGGAAGAATATGCTTCGGTTAAATCAGATTTATAAAGTGTTCAATGAGGGAACACCAGATGAAAAGCTAGCCCTTGGAAATCTGGAACTGCAGATGACAAAAGGTGAATTTGTAACAGTCATCGGTAGTAATGGAGCAGGTAAATCGACTTTGATGAATATGATTTCCGGTAAGATTCTCCCTGATGCCGGTGAAGTCATCATCGATGGTGAAAACGTATCGGCCATTGAAGAACATGCCCGTGCAAAAATGATTGGACGCGTTTTTCAGGATCCCATGCTGGGTACTGCACCGCATATGACGATTGAAGAAAATATGGCAATTGCTTATGGCAGAACCAATAGAAGAGGTTTAGGCTTTGGGGTGACAAAAAAACGGAAAGAACTTTTTAAAGAATGTTTGGGCACCCTTCATTTAGGCTTGGAAAACCGGATGACTGCAAAAGTGGGATTATTGTCAGGAGGGGAGCGTCAGGCACTATCATTGCTGATGGCGACCTTCACCGATCCTAAAATCCTGCTTCTTGATGAACATACTGCAGCGCTTGATCCTTCGCGGGCAGAACTTGTTACAAACCTGACGAAGGAAATCGTTGAAAAGAACCAATTAACGACGTTGATGGTGACTCATAATATGCAGCAGGCAATCGATCTTGGAAATTCCCTGATCATGATGGATAAGGGACAGATCATTTTTGAAGCCAGAGGCGCTGCAAAGCAGAAATTAACCGTCGAAAAACTGCTTAACGAATTCCAACGCATCAAAGGCGAAAAAATGATCAATGACCGTGCAGTGTTGATTTAAGATGATGAAAAGGCCCGACCCAGGTGAGATTAATCTTGGGTCAGGGCCTTTTTATTTTGGGGTAATTAATAAGATCAGGTCCTATTTCTGAAGAGATGCTTTGCCTAACAAAGATGGTTATCCGTGGGGTGCTCATGAAAGATCTTGATAATAGGTGTCAATCGCTGTCGGCTGTGCTCCATGATGAACTATCGTTCTTTCTGTTTCCGAAAATCATTTTTATGAATGGCCTTTTCTTCGTCTTTTTAGTGGCAGCAGCTTCTTCAGCCGCGAGGAAATAATCAAAGGGCTGGCCCGTTGGTGTTTCCAACGCTTCGATACGGGCTTCAAGCTTTTTAACGAGTTTGTGCATTTCTTCCATTTCACTTCTGTGCTGTAAAAGCTGATAGGATACAACATCGTCCGCTTTTGTTTTCAGGCCATTTTCAAGCCTGATGACCCGTTCAAGCAGTTGATCATGTTCTTTATTCGGTTCGGAGTGTTTCTGGATGGTTGCTTTTCTGATTTTTTTCTCTGAGATGCTGACCTTTTGAAGAATGATGCCCTCGTTCAGCTGATCTTGGATTTTTCTCAATAATGCAATGTCTTCATCCGAAAACTGGTAGTGGCCAAGCTGATTCCGTTCTACTTCCATGTTCAATTGGGTGACCCAGCGTTGAATCGTACTATGGGAAACATTCAGTAACCGGGCAACTGCACTTGTATTCATCGAGATTCCCCCTTTTGCTTGTTGAATTCGATAAGTATGGGGGAATTCCTTTACAGATGACAAAACATGTATTCATTCGGCAAAGAAAGTGGAATTCCTACGTAATTTGCATGAGGGGCAATCCAAGGTGGAATTCCCCGTGGAGCTGCTTTTTGCAAAGTGGTGAGCAGTATTAGGAACTTTAAGAAGCATTTGCTATCGTGTGGGCGATGGTCAATCAAGCTAAAAAGGGAAAAGTGATCCAGATGTCGAATTTACCCTTAAAACATGGCAAAGGAGGACTAGCATGAACAGGATCAACATTATAACTTTAGGTGTCAGGGATATTACTCAATCATTAAGGTTTTACCGGGACGGGTTGGGGTTCCGTACATTGATTAAAGAGGACGATCCCGCAATCGTTTTTTTTAATAATGCCGGTACGAAACTTGCTTTGTATCCTTTAGAGGAGCTAGCAAAAGACATTAATGAGATGGAACCGCCTAAGAAAAATGGTTTCCCGGGTCTTACGCTCGCTTATAATGCTAAATCCATTGAAGAAGTGGATGAAGTGATCAACAAGGCTGAAAAGGCTGGGGGAACAATCGAGAAATCACCTCAGCGTGTTTTTTGGGGAGGATACAGCGGATATTTTTCAGACCCCGATGGTTACTATTGGGAGGTTGCGTATTCGAAGGACTGGAGTTTCGATGAAAATGATATGCTGATTATAAAGTAACGTTCACTTCAGAAGGTTTACCCTTTATAAGATGTATGGATCATAAAAAGGGCTGTTGCCTGCCACTGCTGCAGGCAACAGCCGATCATCATCCTGCGGCTTACTGCGAAACTACATATTTGGCCAGTTCTTTACTTATTTGATTGCCCATTCGCTTCGATTGCTCTGTCGCTTCTTGTACACAGGCAATGAATGCATCTTCCACTTGATGTGCTTGTAGAGCCTTCAGACCTGCTTCAGTCGTTCCGCCTGGTGAAGTTACTTCCTTTCTTAGTACGGCAGGCGTTTTAGGTGATTTCTGTAACATGTCGGCTGCACCCATCAATGTCTGGAGAATCAATTGCTTAGCGGTTTCGGAATCGAGCCCTATTTTTTCCGCTGATTTTTCCAATGCCTCGACCAAGTAATAAATATAAGCAGGACCGCTGCCTGATAAGCCTGTTACCGCATCTAGCTGGGTTTCTTCGACCACTGCCACCGTACCCACCGTTTCAAAAAGGGTAATCGCCGTTTGTAATTGCGAATCTTTCGTATGACAGTTAGCCGCAAGGGCCGTTGCTGATTTTCCTACAGCTGCCGATGTATTAGGCATGGCCCGGACGATCGAAAACCGCTTGTTGGCGATTCCTTCCAAGCTTGTTGTATGAACCCCGGCAACAACGGAAATGAACAGCATTTCTTCACGAATGTATTCTTTTATCGATTGCATCGTTTCTAAAATATCTTTCGGTTTCACCGCCAGTACGACAAGGTCTGCATCCTTTACTAATAACTGCAGTGATCGTGTTGCAGTTACACCATATTGGTCCTTTAAATAAACGAACCGATCATCATTTGATTTATTTGTTACAAAAATATTTTCTGGTTCAATTACCTGTTGGGTCACCAGCCCCGAAATGATTGCTTCTGCCATCGATCCAGCTCCGATAAACGCGATTTTTTTCATAATTCCCGCTCCTTTTTCTTTTGAATTTTCGGCCATTTTATGAAGGCTGCTTTCACATACTTTGTTGCTATTTACCAGGTAGTGAGTTGTGGTTGATTTC
>NZ_JVPL01000036.1:0-9532 GCF_001054655.1 Bacillus sp. 220_BSPC | reverse complement strand
AGGGGTTCAGAATTTTTTAATTCCGAACCCCTTTTGTCTACAAACTGAGAGACACTAAAAGAGTCTCTTTTTTTTTGCCTTGTTTTCATGGGGCAAGTCAGTTTAATAATATAAGAATTTTTTATACCATGGAAAATAGGTTGGATTTAGCCTTGTTAATTCAAGATGTTTTTTTTGATAGGCGATTTGTAATGGTATCTTCTTGTGGTGAAGTTTGCCGTATATAAAAGGCAAGTATGAATGCAACTATGGTCAAACCTGTTGCTATCATGAATGCATCATCCACTCCCATTACGCTGCCTTGTTTAATGGCCATCGCCATTTGTGATGTATTATCCGGTGATATGTTCCTTTGAGATAAGATTTCCTGAACATGTTTCGTTCCTTGGTTTGTCATGATGGACACAAAGAATGCCATGCCAACAGCACCTGCCACCATTCTCAATGTATTGACCATTGCTGTGCCGTATTTATTTAGGCTAAGTGCCAATTCGTTTAATCCGGCTGTGAAGATAGGCATCATCAGTATCGACATTCCGAACATTCTAATGGTATATACCCACACCACATAAGAATAGGACGTATCTGTTTGAAGCCGCGTTAAAAGATAGGTTGTAATGATAGTGATGGCAAGTCCGCTCACCGCAAGCCATCTTGCACCAAATCGATCAAACAGCTTACCTGTGATAGGGGACATGATCCCCATTAAAATCCCGCCAGGCAATAGCATGAGACCGGATTCCATCGGAGTGAACCCACGGATATTCTGCATATAGATTGGCATGATGATCATTCCAGAGAACATACCCATGGTTGCGATGATGTTGATGATTGTCGTTAAAGTGAACATCCGATACCGAAAAATTCTAAATTCCAAAATAGGATGAGAGACAGTAAATTGCCTCCAGACAAATAAAACTAAACTGATTCCTCCAACAAGGAACATCGTCAGTACTTCGGGACTGCCCCAGCCCTTGGTACCGCCAGTAGCAAATCCATATAGAACCCCGCCAAATCCGATTGTGGATAGAATTACACCCAGTTTATCTAGTTTAGGTCGGCTGGTTTTCCCTACCTTTTTAATGATGAAAATGGCAAAGATGAAGTCAAGCAGGGCAAATGGGAAAATGATAAAAAACAGAACCCGCCAAGAATAGTTTTGGATAATCCATCCTGATAGTGTAGGTCCTACAGCTGGGGCAAAATTCATCGCGATACCAAATATACCCATTGCGAAACCGCGTCTGTTAGGCGGAAATAAAGTGAAAATCACATTTGTGATCAACGGGAACAAAATCCCCGCCCCTGCTGCTTGAACCACACGTCCGATCAATAAGACGGAGAAGCTGGGGGCAATTCCGCATAAAAAAGTTCCTAAGGCGAAGAGTCCCATCGAAGCTAGATATAATTGTCTTGTATTGAATCGTTCCATTAAGAAAGCGGTAATCGGGATGACAATCCCATTGACCAATAAGAAGATAATAGTCAGCCAATTCGCTGTTGCAGCTGATATGTCAAAATGAGTCATTAATTGAGGCAATGCGATATTGATTAAAGTCTGATTTAAGAAAGCGACTAGAGCACCAGCCAGCATCACCGCAAACATGGGACCTGTACGGATTTTAGTGATGGCTGTTTTGTCGTGATTCTTTATTATGGCACGTCCTTTCCGCTAGGATAGTACAAATTGTACTGCCTGCTATTTTTAAAAGTTTAGAAACTAATTCGTCTCACGAAGTATTAGTGTAAACCCACCTATATTTTCCGGTAAAATACAGCATAGATTCACCTCAATTACGGCTTTTTTGAGGTGTTTATTCTTTATTAACCACTCACTTACAATATTTCAGGATACATTATCTCTTGGAAATCCCCCAGGTTAACATCCATTCTACAGGTATATCATATTTCAAACAATAATCACCCATATAATACTTACAATGTACCAGAGAAATTTGTGCACTAGGTATAATACTTTAACATTCTACCATTCGCATTCACTAAAAAATAGTTAATTAATGTGGAACGATAAAATCACGACTTTTCCGTATTTTGCGAATAATTATTTTTTAAATATTCAAAATAATTATTGCAATCAATGTATTGGTTAATTATAATACAAAGCATAACAAATCAAAGTCATTATGAGGGGGTGAAATAATTGAATATTGCAGGGATGAATATAACATTTAGGCATTTCCCTTTTCATTATTTTTTGGATTGCATGGACAACCTTGGGATTAATAGCATTGAGTTATGGGGTGGGGAGCCACATTTGTATGTTTATCGAAACATATTAGGAAATATTAGGAGTTTGAGAAGGGAAATTAAGTCTAGAAATATGAAAATCATTTGCTATACTCCAGAACAATGTATCTATCCTTATAACATTGCATCCTCGGATGCTCATTGGCGAAAAAAAAGCATGGAGTATTTTATGGAAAATCTTTATGCCGCGCTGGAGTTAGACACAAACATGATGCTTATCACTTCTGGAATAGGGGACTTTTCTGTCTCACAAGAGGAATCATGGAAATATGCCAGTGACTCAATCTTTCAATTAACCAAAGTAGCTGAGATGGAAGGTTTGATTCTTGTTTTAGAGCCATTGACAAAGTACGAATCCAATCTTGTAATCGACTCAAAAGGGCTAAAGAAAATGTTAGAGGAAATCCAATCTACTTCATTAAAAGGAATGATAGATACGGTTTCCATGCATCTGGCAGGTGAAACACCTGATGAGTACTATTCCTTCCTTCCCGAATTAGGCCATTTTCACCTAATGGACGGAGATGGTCAATCAGATGCACATTTGGCACTGGATGATGGGGGTTTAAATTGGAGGGAATATTTAACAAGCCTTCAAAGCCATCGTTACAAAGGAAGTTGTACTTTAGAGATTATGGGATCAAATTATTATCAAAATCCAAGCGATGCAATCAAGAAATCAATTGAAAAAGTTAGGGAATTGGGAATTTAATCATCTAATTTGGAGGAACTCTTTATGAGTAATGGCACACTTACACGAAAACTGGGTTTTTGGTCTGCTCTGGCTATTGCTGTTGGAACTACAATAGGGTCGGGTATTTTTGTCTCATCCGGTGATGTTGCAAAGGCTGCGGGTACTCCTTCCATTTCCATTCTAGCCTGGATAATAGGCGGGGTGATTGCCATTCCGCAAGTAATGGTGCTGGCGGAGTTATCGACAGCATACCCCCAAAATGGAAGCGGTTACGTTTATTTAAATAAAGCTGGGTGGAGGCCTCTGGCATTTTTATATGGATGGGCCACTTTCTGGGCGTTGGATCCTCCATCCATATCGATTATGGCTTTAGCGATCGTTTCTTATTTAGCAACCTTTTTCCCATTTTTCTCTGGGGTCGCCGGGAAATTATTGGGTATTGCGATCATCCTGCTCATCACATCGATTCATTATCGAAGTGTGAAGGAAGGAGGTCTTTTCCAAGTCATTATCACGGCTATCAAGATCATTCCTTTCCTGATTGTCATTGTCTTGGGAATTATGTACATGAACCCTGATAACTTTGCTTATACACCAGGACCAGGTGCCCAAAAGTCAAGTTTAATAGGTGGTGTATCCGCAACCACATGGGCATATACGGGAATGGCTGCGATTTGTTTCATGGCTGGGGAGTTCAAAAATCCAGGGAAAATACTTCCACGAGCTCTTATTAGTTCGGTATTCATCGTGTTGGCTTTATATACACTGTTAGCCGTTTGTGTCATCGGTTTGATGCCGTTTAATGAATTAATCAACTCCAATGCGGCTGTTTCTGAAGCTGTAAAATATATTCCGGGATTATCTGATATTGCATCATCATTCGTGGCCATTACGGCGATTATTGTTATCTTGGGTTCGCTGAGTTCTTGCATAATGTTTCAGCCCCGCCTTGAGTACGCAATGGCAAAGGACGGACTATTCTTTCAACGTTTTGCAAGAGTTCATCCTAAATATGAAACTCCAAGTTTCTCTATCATCGTTCAGGTTACGTATGCATGTATTCTTGTGTGCTTCAGTAATTTAACTGTGTTACTTGGCTATTTCACACTGATTCAATTGGTAATTAACATCCTGGACTTTGCCGCTGTTTATAAATGCCGTAAAAGGGATGATTATAATCCAATCTATCGTATGCCAATGTGGAGGTTAACGACGGTTTTAGCTATTCTTGGAGCATCATGGCTGGCCTGGGGAACATTTACTTGGGCGCCTATTCAAGGAGTGATTGCAGCGCTGATCGTTATCGTAACAGGTCTGCCGGTATACTATTATTGGGAAAGGAAATATGGATCAAAGAAAAATAACGACAGCGATATCGTGGCTTAGCAGAATGATAAGGGAAGTTAGGCCTTCTTTTGATAAACCAAAAAAATTTTAAAATAAAACAATTGTGCAAATTATTATGTTTAGATATAATACAAGACATAACAAATAAACAGGTATAAGGGAGGAAGCTGTTAATGCTAAAGTTTGATGAGGAGTTATTTCTAAATCTTGTAGAAAAAGAGGGCCTTGCTTTTAGAGGCCAGATTGAAGAAATCGTAGATGGAATCACAAAAAGGGGCTACAGCAATATTTTCCTTATCGGTGCTGGCGGCACCATAGCCATGATGTATCCATATGAATACATTTTAAAATCAAATTCTACCATCGATGTCCATGCAGAAATTGCTGCTGAGTTCATAGTGATGAATCATAAGCATTTCAGCAAAGATTCAGTCTGCATTTTTACATCTGTATCCGGGACTACTCAAGAAACAGTTGCAGCGGCTGAATATTGTAAAGAAAAAGGCGCCACTACAATCGCTTTAGTTGCAGAGCCAAATACTCCATTAACACAAATTGCGGATTACTGTATAACGACTGGTTCTGAAACGCACTCTTTTGATACTTTCTTTATGCTTTTGTACATGGTCGTCTTCCGTTTCATGCATAACAACAATGAATTCCCGCAATATGAACAATTCACGAAGGAGGTTTCTCTACTTCCGCGTGCAATTCTAGATGCCGTTAAATCTTTTGACAAAAAAGCAGAGGAATTTGCCATTACACATAAAGACACGGATTACCACATGATGGTCGGTTCTGGTAACCTATGGGGAAACACTTATTCATATGCCATGTGCATTTTAGAGGAAATGCAATGGATCCAAGCGAAATCCATCCACGCTGCAGAGTTTTTCCATGGTACGCTTGAACTTGTTGTTGAAGATACAAGTGTTATTTTACTAAAAGGGGAAGATGAAACTAGACCGCTGATGGACCGTGTAGAGAGATTTGTAGAAAAAATCTCAAAAAATATAACGGTTATTGATACCAAAAGCTTTGAAATGGAAGGCATCAGCGAAGAATTCAGAAAGCACTTTTCAGTTAGCATCAACTGGTCAGTATTAAGTCGAATCAGCGTATACCTTGAGCGTGAGAGAAATCATCCATTAACACTTAGAAGATACTATCGCCAAATGGAATATTAAGATAAGTGGAGCACTACTTAGTAGTGCTCTTAAGTTTAAAGAAAGCGGGGGAAAATGATGAGAACGGTTACAGTCGGAGATAACTGTATGGATGTTTATCAAAAGAGCGGGGAGGTCTATCCTGGCGGTAATCCTTTAAATGTGGCTGTCTATTTAAGAGGGTTAGGTGCTGACTCTGCTTATATCGGCTGGGTGGGCTCCGATCAAAACAGTGAAAAAATGGTTAAAGCGATACAGGAAAAAGGTGTTGATATTTCTCATCTTTCGCGGAAAGAAGGAAAAACAGCTGTTACTTTTGTTGAAATGGTAGGAAATGACCGCAGGTTTGGAGAATACGATGAAGGTGTCATGAAACATTTCCGCTTAACGACGGAAGAGCTCCATTACATTCAAACATACCAGCTCATACATTCAGGGATTTGGGGACATGCGGATAAGTATTATTCCTTATTTAAAGAAAATGGAATGCTCACGTCTTTTGATTTCTCAGATCAGCTAGATCACGATCTAGTGAAGACTTTACCGAAGTTTGTTGATTATCCTTTTTTCTCTTATACGAAGGATGATGCTTTTATCCGCCAATTTTTAAAGGATGTAAAAAATCAAGGATCTAAAATTGCGGTCGCCACTTTAGGTGAAAATGGTTCACTTGCCTATGACGGCATTCAATTTTATCAATGCGGTGCCGTTGAAGCGAATGTGGTGGATACAATGGGTGCGGGGGATTCCTTCATTTCCGGTTTTATTTATGGATTATTGAAAGGCCAACCTATCGAAAATTGCTTAGAATTGGGTACAGAGTCTGCTGCGAAAACCATTAGCTATTTCGGTGCGTGGTGACTGGGACTGTAAATCATGTATAATAGGTAGTAAATAATAAATTTTGACGGATAAGGATGAATCTAATATGAATTTAAATCCTTCAACCCCCCAGCCACTATATATGCAAATAAGGCAAATGTTGAAGAATGATATTCAGAACGGTAAATACAAACCAGATGAACAAATCCCAACCGAAGCAGAGCTTTGTGAAACTTATAACGTTAGCCGCATCACCATACGAAAAGCAATCGAGGAATTGGTGAAGGAAGGAACACTGACACGTATTCCGCGCAGGGGTACCTTTGTTGCATCTAATAAGTTTCATAATGAGTTGTTATCCATAAGTGGATTCTCAGAGTTTAGTCATCAGCTTGGGAAGATACCGAATTCCCGGATTTTAAGAAGTGAGGTCATAGCCGCACCAAAAGATGTTGCAGGTCATCTCCTCATTGAAGAAGGAAGCCCCGTTCTCGAACTAGAGCGACTCATGTATGTAGATGAGCGTCCGCTTTTCTACGATACCGCTCATTATTCGTTACTTCGTTTTCCGGATTTGGAAAAGAAGATTGCAAGGGATGAATCAACTTATAAGATCCTATTGGAAGATTACCATACCGAAATAGTCAGTAACGATAAAATTATAGACGTGATTGGTGCTACAAAAATCCATGCTAAATATTTAGAATGCGATATTGGCGCAAATTTATTTAGAATAGTGAAGATTGCTTTCGATGCAAACGACCAGCCTGTGCACCTCTCAACGTTCATGTGTGAAACCAACAAGGTCAATCTGACTGTTCATCGGGCAAAATAGGTCATGCCATTAATTTGGCATGACCTATTTAAACATCTAGTTTTGATTTTCCTCCTCCAAACTTTCTTCTTTGATCATCGCATTTAAAATATCCTTACAATTAAAACATAAGATATTCTTGTTATCTAAAAGAATACCGTTCAGAAAACCAGCCGTACAATACACATCATGTGCACAGCGAACACAAGAACCAACTAGTTCTTCCATCGATACATCCCCCTATTCAGGAAATGGTATATAGTTTGGTGTTCTATTTTGTATAAAGGTAAAGGCCAAAATCTTGCATAACGGAAGTGTGCCCCATTTGCCGTAACATGGTAGCTATATTGCCACGATGATATGATCCGTGAGTGACAACGTGTAATACAGATTCGGAAATGGTAGTTTCAAGCGACCCAGCATATGGGTTATCCACAACCATTACCTTTTCCATATCCACTGTACTCAGAAGTGCTTTGTTTCTTTCGTACAAGTCCATAAATGTTTTTTTCATTTCCTCAATACTTTTCTTTTCCACCTCTTCTTTTAATTCACTAGAAGATGCCATTGCTTCATCCATACTTTTACCAGAGATAATATCAAACCACGCGTAATCTGTGAGATAAATGTGAGACAACACTTTTGATACCGACGAAAAACCACTCTGAATTTCCTTATGGTAAACGTGTTCTGGAAGTTCATTTAACCGATCGATGATGACTCCATTTGCCCATGCGTGATAGTTATACATTTCTAATACTGGCTCGGGGTGATTCATTAAAAAACCTCCATATACACTAGTTTTTTCGGATTGGACAATTTATGCAGTAAGAACAAAGTATTCAGGATTATTCAATGCAGTATATTCATTAATATGCTGTTCTATAATTTATATAACAATTCCTCCTTATGATTCTACGGGTATATGTGCTCCTTAAATGTAATACATATAAAATAAGAGGTTTTGAGATAATACGAACTACGAACATTCAGGTCATAAAATGAATAATAGTGGAGCATCACATATAGGCATTTTTTCTTGCAGGAAAATAGCTCCCTATATCGAACTGATAGTAAAGGAGATGGTAATATGAATCTGAGGATCAAATATAGGCTTTATATCCATGTAGACGGAAAACTTATTCCAGAACAGTATGACCGATACGAGATACTAAACGTCAGAGAAGGTATAGATCCAAATGATACTAAGGATTACCAAGAGCTTACTAAAAAATTGAGTAAGTCGATTAATCGACCTTTAAATGAATTTGAAATAAAAAACTATGAAACAATGTAAGTGCATCCCCTCTGGAGGGAAACGAATATTTCATTTTCGAATTTTTTCTCCTTCATTACAACGGAATTTTTAATGTTTAAAAGTGTAATTAAATAAGAGAACCATTTATAACCTGTAGCTTGCTAAATGATCCTCCTCCTTATATTAATAAATGTAAAAATATAAGGAGAGAGGAGATTTATGATCATGCGCATATCCATTAGGTAAAAAGTGGGTATGGATAATCAAGCAAAACCTTTCTAACCTTTACCAGTAGATTTCTGCGCGCCGTCGGAAGAGTCTTTAAAACGAATTATCTGGGTGTATAACTAGAATCTTATAAAAGTTTATTAAAATCCATTTTTCATTATTTAATGATAAATGGATTTTTTGTTTTTTTTGGAAATATAAACAAAATGATTTTTGAACCGTGAATCGGCTATCTGGATCCAACAAAAAGTACAAACTAATACCGATGTTGCCAAAGGATTAGTTTGTTTTGACCAGTGACGAATCTCTTAAGGAATAATAAAAAATCACTCGGAAATTAGAAGATGTACCTTTAGCGTATATGCCTGGGAATGCAACCCGTATTCGTGTGAAAGCAGCTGGTGATTTAGCCCAGTCTGAAATGAATGAAATGGTGTAGTCTAGGCAGGGGGGAAGGAGCTTTTCATTGTGCAGAGGAAGCTTCCCTTTAGTTAAATAAGTGGAAAAAGAAAAGCGCTAAGGATAGTGAATTGACGAATTATTGTACGAAAGTTAATGGGATTTCTACAAGAAAAGGTAAAAAAGTGCTTCCTCAGCTAATGCACTAGGTATAGTGCTCGGCACAGTAATTGGGCTTTTGTAAGGATTCAGAACATATGAAATAAACGGTGATGGTTGTATTTGTTGTGGCTGTTATAATTCATAGTCTCGACATGGCTTTGAAGATTAAAGACTTTTATATTGTAATTGTCAGTTTAGTAGTGTGCGCTATAATTGGGGAATGGATGAGGCATAAAAACTCCGCCCAGAACAATTATTATATAGCCACATTGATAATTCTATCTGTTTAATAAGTTCTATGTAAAACTCTCTTGTATCAAGAGAGTTTCAGTTTGTAGACAAAAGGGGTTCGGAATTAAAAAATTCTGAACCCC
>NZ_JVPL01000035.1:0-364 GCF_001054655.1 Bacillus sp. 220_BSPC | reverse complement strand
TTTTGAAATGATGGTATCCATTCCCTCAGAAAAATCGTGAAAGGGATTCGAATAAGACCATTCACCCCTATGCTGTAAACTAACTGAGACCAACATATTCCATTAGCGGTCTAAAGTCTTTTTTAAAAAAACATTCCAGTTGATTTCAGAAACCCGCTCCCTTTCCGCCGACTGTCTGTCAAGACTCTTCGACGCAAATGTCTCCGGGGTCTCGGCTAGCCAGTTATTCGGCAGGAGTGTCGAAAATTTCTTCAATCTAATGAAGTTTCTTTCTATTTAATTGAATAAAAAGTCATGGAGTATAACCAAGTTTGTTTTGAAATGATGGTATCCATTCCCTCAGAAAAATCGTGAAAGGGATTCG
>NZ_JVPL01000034.1:0-17594 GCF_001054655.1 Bacillus sp. 220_BSPC | reverse complement strand
TTCAGCTGTTTTACTCGTGAATTTGACCGGTTTACTCGTGAATTTGGCTGTTTTACTCGTGAGTTTGGCCGGTTTACTCGTGAGTTTGATGGTTACTCGTGAGTTTGGCCGGTTTACTCGTGAATTCAGCTGCTTTACTCGTGAGTTTAGCAGACCCCATTTTCCCTTGATAAAAAGTAAGCGCTTCCAAATTTTCGAAATGCAACTCCTGTATTTCACCGATGAATAATACATGATCACCAGCATCATACTCTCTCCATGGTTTGCATTCCATCCAGGCAACACTTCATGTATTTTTGGCGAAACTTCCTTGTTATTCCAGTCAATTTCAAGTATTTTCTGTTTGCTGCCCGCAAATTGCCATGCAATGGATTCTTGTTCATCCGACAAAATATTAATGGTAAAAGCCTTGTCTTTCAAGCTAGTGCTGGCTTTTGCTTCTTTATGAATTGATACTAAAGCAAGCGGGGGATCCAAGGAAACCGAGGTAAAAGAATTCACAGTGATTCCCTTTTGAACTTTCCCATCAAACCAGCTCACTATCGTGACTCCGGTTGGGAATTTACCAAAGCAATTTCTCAACTCGCGCCCATCCATCTTATCACCTCCTACTCTTTTATTATGAATTCATTATAGTAAACCTTAATCATTTTAATAATCATATAATTTCATATTATGAAATTTAAGGAAAAACTTTTTATAGCTCTTTTTAATTGTGAACTATTGTATAAAAGAACTCCCCGATTAAAAGACTTTCATTACCGCATCATCAAAAATCAGTGTTAAACTAACCATGATCATTCATATTTCCAGCATAGTTAATAATGGTCTTTTTTTGGTTCTTGACTCGAATATTTGAAAGTGGTGAGGGAAGTTTCAATTTTGCGTTCCTTTAGAAAGTTCTACCAGTTAATTGTGGATATTCCTTTAAAAAAGAGTGTGGTTTTGAATTACCGCTACGAGGTAAAAGCTGTAATCGGAACAGGAAGCTACGGTATTGTTTATCGTTGCAATGATTTGAAAATGAATGAAAATATAGTGATCAAACAGCTCCGGAAAAGTAAACGCCGCAGCAAAAAAGAGCTGAAACAGTTTGAAAATGAAATTTCCATATTACGAATGTTAAACCACAGAAATATCCCTAAATTTCACGAGGAATTTTCGCAAGATGGAAATGTTTATTTTGTGATGGATTTCATAGAAGGGGATAATTTAGAAGACCATATTTTCTTGAATCAATTAACGTTCAATGAGAAAGAGTCTCTATATTTTCTAAATAAGCTGGTGGATTTAGTATCTTATCTACATGAGCATGACATTTTCCATCAAGATTTACGTATACCGAATATTTTACTTAAGAACAATCAGCCCATTTTGATAGACTTTGGTTTGTCCAAGATGATCAATTCGGCCAACCTCGCAAAAGAATCCATTTTGCAGCTGAAAAGGCAGGACTTTTACGACTTGGGGGAAATACTTCTATATGTACTTTATACGACGTACGCTTCCAAAAGTAAAAAAGCACTTCCTTGGACAGAAGAGCTTTCGTTAGAAAAAGAAACCGTGCATATACTGAAAAGGTTATTATGCATCCAAGAACCTTACTCAGATATTAAAGATATCTCAATGGACCTGCAGGCTGTATTGAAGTCAAAGAATTGGAATTAGCTGCTGCTGCCCCGCCCTTTTCTCTTGTAGCGGTCACTTCCACTCATGGGATACCTTTTGTACCCCCGGCTGCTGCTGCTGCTGCCTCGGCGATAATGCCCATGTCTTCGCTCACTGCTGCCTTGGGAAAGCTGTTTGATTTTTTTCATTATTTTCTTCAGCATTTCTTTCACCTCTTTTATTTTGGTTTTAAAGCCTGTTATTCATTTAGCCTAACATAGTCACAGTATAAACCTTATTAATAAGTACTATAATTTTTTTTCATTTGTGTTACAGTCCATTACTGCTTCACGGAGTCGGCTTTTTTCATTGTTGGTCATGGGAACGCCCTAATCCCTTCAATTAATGAAACTCCAAATGGCTCTTACAAAATCTGAGTTACATTCGGTATATATTATCTGTTTTTCGAATCAGTCAGTAAACAAAAAACCTGGCGCATATTTCATCGCCAGGTTTTTTTCTTCGTTCACCTTTTATTTTACAGCTTCTTTTAATTCCTTACCTGCTTTAAAAGCAGGTACTTTACTAGCTGCAATTTGTATTTCTTCGCCAGTTTGCGGGTTTCTTCCTGTACGGGCAGCACGGTCACGCACTTCAAATGTACCAAAACCAACTAATTGGATTTTTTCATCTTTAGCAAGTGTAGCCGTGATTGTTTCAAACAATGCATCCACTACTTTTTTTGCTTCGTCTTTTGTCAGTTCAGCTTGTGCTGCAACACTGCTCACTAATTCTGTTTTATTCATATGAACACCTCATCCTTTTATTTTGTATAAAATATGTAGAGAAGACAACATAACATATCTTGTATGCCTCTGTCACTTATTATGGCTAAATAAAAGGAATTGCAGCTCAAAATTGATCTTTCTTGCAGATAAAAGGGCCTTGATCAACATACTAAGCACCGTCTGACTTTTGTTCAACTTTCTGCAGATTCGAGCTGCAGCCATTGATAGATGGTATCCATATCAATGTTTTCTTCCAGATGGGAAGCCAAGAGATTATACGCTTCCTCCCTGCGCTCCGAGTCGCTTTGAACGTTTTCCTTCACTTCATCCAACCCCTTGTTCCGTCGAATTTGGTTAACCAGTAATCTAGTGAACAAGCGATTATGGAATATTCCATGGAGATATGTTCCCATAACTTGGTTGTCATTGGAAATCGCTCCATCCTCTCTTCCATCCTTCAATAATAGAAAGGGCCTTACTTGTGACTTCAATGTCGTTCTGCCTAAATGTATTTCGAAACCGTTAAGATTCATTTGACTTTCCATTATCCCAGCAGAAAGTAAACCTTCCATTTGTACCGTCTTCTTTTCTGCTTGAAAGACGGTTTCCACCGGAAGAAGCGAAAGCCCTTCTGCGTTCTCACCGTCACCCTCGACCGCGTCGGGATCGAAAAGTTTAGTCCCAAGCATTTGAAAACCGCCGCATATGCCGAATATCATCGTTCCTTGTTTCCGCCGTTCATCGATGGCCCCATCCAATCCCATACGTTTCAACCACTCTAAATCTTCCATCGTGTTTTTTGTACCCGGCAAAATTAGCAGATCGGGATTACCTAACTCATGGACACTGCTAACAAGTCGGACACCTACTCCGGGTTCATCGAAAAAAGGATCCACATCTGTAAAATTGGAGATCCGCGGAAATCTCAGGACGGCTACATCGATCGGAAACTCAGCCTTTTTAGGTTTTTTAAAACGTAAGGAAGAGAGGGCAAGTGAATCTTCCGCTTCAATATTCACGTCTAGATAGGGCAGCACCCCGAGGACCGGAATCCCGGTTTCCTTTTCCACCCATTCAATGCCATCGTCCAACAATTCACGCATGCCACGAAATTTATTGATGATGATCCCCTTTACACTATCTCGTTCTTCTTGATCCAATAAGGCAAGTGTCCCGATAATGGACGCAAATACTCCACCACGATCAATATCGGCCACTAAAATGACAGCCGCATCCGTGAGTTTAGCCATTCGCATATTTGCAATATCCCGGTCCTTAAGGTTAATTTCAGCAGGACTTCCTGCCCCTTCGAGTACTATGATGTCATATTCATCTTGTAGTTTTTCCACCGATTTACGGATGATGGGCATGGCTTCCTGGACAAATTGGGACCGATAGCTTTTTGCATTCATATCAAGAAAATGCTTTCCGTGAACGATCACTTCCGAAACCATATCCTGCTTTGGTTTCAGTAATATCGGATTCATATCAGTCGTTGCCGTTATCCGTGCTGCTTCCGCCTGTACTCCCTGAGCCCGTCCGATTTCACCGCCATCCAAGGTTACATAAGAATTCAAAGCCATGTTTTGTGATTTGAAAGGGACGACACGTAATCCTTTATTGGAAAATACCCGGCAAAACGCCGTACAAATCAAACTTTTCCCTACATCGGATGACGTCCCTTGTATCATGATGGATCGTGCCTTCATTACGCTCACCCCCTAAAACTCTAATCCTTTGACTGCACCGATACCCTCGTCATAATAATGCTTGGTCGCCTCGATCGATGAAACCAAATCCGCCATTTCCATAAGCTCTGGCTTGGCGTCCCTACCGGTAATGACTATATGCATATGAGCGGGACGATTTCGAATTGCATCGATGACTTCAGCCAATGGCAAGACATCATCAATCGGGAATTTGGAAATGGCTAAAGCATTGTTCAGCTCATCCAAAACAAGTAAATCAATGCCCGGATCAGCAAGGGCCAGTTTCACCTTTTCCCAAGCTAACGCCAATGCATTGCGATGCTCTTCCGGGGTTTTGGTCCATGTGAAACCAATACCTAGCTGTTCCATTTTAACTCCTAATTTTCCCAATGCCAATGCTTCCCCATATGTACGCTCTGGAGATTTTATGAACTGAAGGTATTTGACATTCATTCCTCTGCCGATTGCCCTTAAAGTCACCCCTAATGAGGCAGTCGTCTTCCCTTTCCCGTTTCCCGTATAAATAAGCATTAATCCTCTGCGTGCCACTCACTCACCTACCCTCATAACCAAACTGTTTTTTCTATGTATGAAGTCCTTTTAGTAGCAGGAACCGGTTGATCTCCTTTAGGGTATCCGACAAAAATGGTGCCGATCACTTTTTTGTTATCCGGTGAGCCGATAAATTCGTGCAGGCGTTCATCCCTGACAAGGCCCACTCCTCTAGTCCGCCAAACGAATCCAAGACCTAGCTCTTTTGCGGCAAGCCACATCGAATGGACAGCGCAACAAGAAGCGAATACATTGTCTTCGGATGAATCTGGATCGTCAGGTAAAATATCAGAAGTCACGACTATGATGAGCGGTGTCGTCTTTACAACTTCCAGTGAACTGTCAATCAATTTTGGTTTGGTAGGAAAGCGTTCATATAAATACCTTTCTGCCAATCTTTCATAACGGTGCTTCGCTTCCCCCTTGATAACATAAAAACTCCAAGGTTCACGCAATCGGTCGTTAGGGGCATAGGTAGCCGCTTCCAATAACTGCCTGATTTTTTCGTCTTCCACTTCTTTTTCTTCGTAATTCCTTATTGCCCGGCGTTCCTTCAATTCTTGAATGATGGACATTCCAACTCATTCCTTTCCTTAATGGACTCTGATTCAATCACTCTTTCAAACCATTGGATTTTTTCTCTTAATTGGACGACATCCCCTACTAGAAAGATTGACGGATTTTGAATTTTTTCTGTTACAGCCTTCGAAGAAATCGAACTCAAAGTACCGGTGATCGTCCTTTGTTTATCTGTCGTGCCCCATTCAATGACGGCCACTGGCGTTTTACCATCCCTGCCATGCTCCATCAATTTTTCACAGATGAACGGCATATTACCAATTCCCATATAAAAGGCAATGGTATCGATGCCTTGAGCCAACGCCTGCCAATTCAGGTTATCCTGCCCCTTGTAATCACGGCCATGGCCTGTCACAATGGCATAACTTGAGGCATGTTCACGGTGTGTTACCGGGATGCCCGCATAAGCCGGTGCTGCGATTCCCGCTGTGATTCCTGGGACGATATCATATTCAATCCCATTAGCTGCCAGTATCTCCGCTTCCTCACCGCCCCGCCCAAAGACAAACGGATCTCCACCCTTCAGACGGGTGACGTTTTTCCCCTGTAAGGCTTTTTCCACTAAAAGTTCATGTATTTCATTTTGAATGAGATGATGTTTCCCTGGTGATTTCCCGCAATATACAAGTTCTGCATCTTCTTTTGCATAGTTTAATAGTTCTGGATTGACAAGCCTGTCATATGCAATGACATCCGCCTTTTGGATACATTCCAGTCCATATACCGTAATCAATTTCGGATCTCCGGGACCCGCACCGACCAGATGAACTTTTCCCGGTTTCATGCTCGCGCCTCCTCTTAAGCTTCAAAAAATACCTTTTACTAGTTGATAGTTTCATGGGCAGATCTGTTTTTTTGTTTTAAGCAAGCATCGATCCAGTTCTTAGCAAGTGTTGGATTGGAAGCAAAATGAAAGTGGGTATACCCAGCAACAAGGTTGCCCAATACACACCCCTCTTGTTTCGAACCGAATCTGCCTTTGGCTTGATAGGCATGTGTAAGATCAGCATCCGCTTCAAATGTCGAGTAGTGGAATTCATGACCTTTTGCCTGCTCCATTTCGTTGATCAAAAAATTGCCTGAAGTTCCTGTAATTTCACGATACCCAAGTGCTGCAAGCTTTTTCTGCATTTTAATCCTGCCCGGTATCATTCCTGCCATCTGATGCGTCTCTCCGGAAGTCGTTTCAATCGATTTGCTCAAAAACATGAAACCTCCACATTCCGCTAGAGTCGGCATCCCCTTTTCAATGGAGGTTCTGATGGATTTGATAGCATCCACGTTACCGGAAAGTTCAGCTGCAAATTCCTCAGGAAAACCGCCTCCAAGATATAAACCATCGGCATCCAATGGAACTTCTTCCCCTTTTAATGGAGAAAAATACTTGATGTTCGCCCCATATGCTTCAAGCAGCTCAAGGTTTTCCTGATAATAAAAATTGAAGGCTGCATCTTTTGCGACGGCAATGCACACGTCACTTTCATTTTTGGGTTGAAAAATATTTGAGTTCCCACTGGAAACGGGATTTGTCTTTGACAATCGGTACAACTGATCGATATCGATCGTTTCCATGACCAATTGTGCAAGCTTATCGAAAAAAGGGTTAAGTTCACCGCGTTCAATCGCAGGAATCAAGCCCAAATGACGGCTTGGAATATCAATATCCATTTCCCGTTTCATATATCCCAGCACCGGTACATCGCATTCTTGCTCAATGGCTGATTTGACGATTTTGTAATGGCCTACACTTCCCACTTGATTGGCAATGACCCCAATGATGTTAGGACCGGTCGAAAAGTCCTGAAATCCTTTTACGATGGCAGCTGCACTCCGAGCCATGCTTGCACAGTTGACTACCAACAGGACAGGGCTTTGCGTGATGATGCTGATTTCAGCCGTCGATCCTGTATTGGCTAACGGACTTTTGCCATCGAAGAAACCCATGACCCCTTCGATGATCGATATATCAGCTCCTGCATTTGCTTTGTTAAGAATTTCACGGACAGTGTCATGTTCAAACATCCAACTGTCAAGATTGCGTGAAACCCGTCCTGTAACTGCAGTATGATAAGTAGGATCAATATAGTCAGGACCACATTTGAACCCTTGAACGGTAAAGCCTTTCTTCTGGAGGGCTGCCATGATTCCGATGGTCAATGTCGTTTTTCCGACACCGCTTCCGGTACCCGCAATTACCAATCTTCTATCGTTCATATTTGTTTCTCCCTCCTTAAAAAGGAATGATCCCAACTGATATGGTTACGTTCCCCGATTTTTTCTTAACCAGCTCCAATTGTTCAGCTTTGGTATAAATCCTAACAGCCGGTTCACTCACACCATATGCACCCGTGTATTTAAATACTGTATCCGATGGAGCTTCGATTTTGGCTTGATTAAGCTCTTCCGGTTCATAATGCACGAATTCCCAGCCATATTTTTCAACTACTTCAATCAAGCCGAGTTCGTCTTTCTTTAAGGAAATTGTACAGATAGCCTTAACGCTTTTTAATGAAAATGATAAATCGGCTAGTGTTTCTGCAATCACCTGCTCAATTTCAGCAGCCTCCGTTCCCCTATTGCACCCGATACCGAGAGCGATGACCTTTGGACGATATACGATTCCATTTTCCAGGATCCTCTTTTCCGACTGCTTAAGCATGCGGTGAGTCACGACCAGAGCAGCTTGCGGCTTTGCTTGAAGCGCTTCTTCAATGGATGGGTATACGATAATTCGTTCAGGTAATGCCGTATCATAAGGCCACCAGTTCCGTTCACCTGATTCCTGTACAACGGCAACATGCTCTTCATTTACTACGGAAGCACTTACTGGCGTCAATTTTTCTGCGGAATCCCAAATCCAGCCGAAGCGCTGGCCGAATAAGTCGACAGGAATCGTTTTTTGTACATCCGAAGCCGTCGTGATTATGGCTCTTGCGTCAAGCGCTGCAGCCACTTCCTTTGTCAGTTCATTTGCCCCTCCCAGATGCCCTGAAAGTACACTGATAACATTTTCCCCTTTATCATCAATGACTACGACACCTGGATCCGTTTTCTTATCCTTCAAAATGGGTGCAATCATCCTGACTACTGCCCCGAGAGAAATAATTAGTATGATTCCTTTATATTCCTTGAATAAAGCTGGCAATAGCATACGGACGCTGCCCGAAAAAAGCTGGATCTGTTTATGCTCTTCGTCCCCTTTTTCAAACTTGCTCATGTAATATAGATCGGAATTCGAAAAAACGGTATGTAATTTACGTGCCAGCTCGACACCATGCTTTGTAATCGCTACGATCGCATAAGTATGGGACCGTTTAATGGGAGCAAGTTCCGTTTCTTTCAATTCAATGATCATGGTTTAACACCTTTTCTGAAACCGTGGGTAAAACTCGCATCATATAGTTTGGAACGGTATTCATCTTTATCATGGATGTCAGGGTCCAAAGCCCATCCAGCCAAAATCATCGCGTGCTTGCGGATACCGTTTTGACGCATGGCATCATCTAAGTTCACTAATGTGGTACGGACAATTTTTTGATCCGGCCATGTTGCCCGTTGAATGACTGCGACCGGTGTTTCATCCTTCCAACCGGCTTCCTGGAGTTCTTTAACGATTTTTTTTGTCAAGGTCGCACTCAAGAAAAGGGCAATCGTACAATGATGACTAGCCAAATCACGTAATTTTTCAAATTCCGGAACAGGCGTACGTCCTTCAGCCCTCGTTAATATGAGTGTCTGGGTTAAATCAGGGATAGTCAGCTCTGCTCCTATTGCCGCTGCTGAGGCGAATACCGAACTCACTCCAGGGATCACCTCATAACCAATACCCTCTTTCTTCAATAGGACAATTTGTTCCATGATTGCACCGTACATGGCAGGATCCCCTGTATGGATTCTGGCAACCATCTTTCCTTCTTTAACACGATCGACCATGATTCCAACAATTTCTTCCAAATGCATTCCTGCCGTTTTTAGCACCTCGGCATCGGGTTTTGCCTTAGCAATCAATTCTTCATTCACTAATGAATCCGTATATAAAATCACATCGGCCGTTTGGAGAATGTTCAATCCTTTTACAGTTATCAAATCCGGATCACCCGGGCCGGCCCCTACAATATATATCTTCATTTTCTCACCACCATCAATGTTAAGTATTCTAGTTCAAGCCCTTCCAATTCACTCACTTTCCAAATCACTTCTTCATCGGAAGTGACTTTGGTTACGACCGATGCCTTTTCTAGTAAGTCCAGATCTTTTAAAACGGAAATCATTAAATCGATGACCTTTGCCACTTTGATGAACACCACGGCATCATGATCCTCGATCGCCTTCTTCATCGCTTCATAATCATCCCTTGCAGGAACTATCGCTACATGATCATCACCATCAGCCAAAGCGATGCCCAGCCTTGACGCTGATCCATTAAAGGAAGAAATGCCCGGGACCGTCTTGATTTCGACTTCGGGATGCAACTCCTGCATCAATTTCATCATATGTATGAACGTACTATATAAAAGCGGATCGCCTTCCGTAACGAAAGCTACATCTTTACCTTCATTTAATTTTTGCCAAACTTTTTCAACCGTTTCGTTCCATTCCCGATCCAAGATCGTTTGATCTTTCGTCATCGGAAAAACAAGGCCAAGCATATCCTTCTCTTCAGGACGAATGTAAACTTCAACAATGCGGTGGGCGTAGCTTTTACTCCCTTTTCTTTTTTTGGGATACGCAATGACCGGAGATTCCTGAATCACGCGAAATGCCTTTACCGTAATAAGTTCTGGATCGCCCGGGCCCACGCCAAGGCCATATAATGTACCAAGATTACTCATTCATGTCTTCCTTTCGTTGTGCAGTAATGATATAAACCGGATTAAGCGGTACAAATCTGTTCATTCCCAATATTGGCTTACTTCTGGAGATTTGCGCATGCATGATGGAGGTGTGAAAACCAGCTTCAGCAAATGCCTCATTAGCCCTGTAAAGATTCTCAATCGTCGCAGCATTCAGAACGATCCTGCCGCCAACTTTAAGCCGTTTGCAGCAAGTATTGATCAGCTCTCCCATTTCGCCGCCGGTCCCGCCAATGAAAATCGCATCAGGATCTGGAAAAGTTTCCAATCCCTGCGGGGCTTTCCCATGAATCGCCGTTATATCGGTACGGAATTTACGTTGGTTTTGATAACAGTTTTCTAAATCAGGCTCATTTTTTTCAATTGCGAAGATTTGACCTTCGGATGCAAGCTTGGCCGCTTCAATTGCCATTGATCCCGTACACGTCCCAACATCCCAAACTATGCTTTTTTTCCTTAGATTCAACGCATGCAGACTCAATACTCGAATTTCCTTTTTGGTTATGAGGCCTTTGTCCGGCTTACGCTGCGAAAATTCTTCATCTTCTATCCCCAAGGACCAGCTTGGACCTTCTGATTTTCTTTTCAAAATGACGACATTCAAGGGAGAGAATTCCCGCTCCATCATTTCATCAAGTTCATACCAGCCAGATTCTTCGTCTTCTCCTTGAAGGTTTTCAGCCACAAATGCCCGGTATTCAGTCATTCCGAATGAAAGGAGATATTTAGCCAGTTGATTAGGACTATTTTCGCTGTCTGTAAGTAAGGCCACTTTCGCTTTCCCATCAATCCTTTGGGCCAGCCCTTTCATACTGCGGCCATGAATGCTGACGAGGAAGGCATCTTGCCAGCTTTCCCCCATTTTTGCGAAAGCAAGCTGAATGGAACTGAAATATGGGTAAACCTCCATGTTGATTTTGCTGGAAAGATAGCCTCCCATTCCATAAAACAATGGGTCACCGGAAGCTAAGACAACGGTTGGACGAGTTTCATCCTGCAGTTGTTCCACGACCTTTTTCAAGCCGCCCTTTATGGCGATCTTCTTGCCAGAATAGTTCGGAAAGAAGGATAAGATCCGTTCACCTCCGACCAGCACTTCACTTTCTTCTATCCATTGGGTATATTGAGGCAGTAAGCTTTCCTGACCGTTATCCCCTATCCCAATTAATTTAATCGATTGACTCAATTCCAACAGCCCTTCCCAGTAATTGTCCTTTCAACGAATAAATCGCCGTTTCCATTTCAATGCCGCCCTTCACTTGGTTTATCGCAGAATGACAGCAAGATTCACATAGTTTATTAAAAAAATCAAAATTATTAATGGCTGACATCATGTCCCCGACTTGTGATGCTGTGTTTGCATTCTTGATTTCAAGAACAAGGTCATCATCGGCTCCAACGCTTTGGGCTATTTCCGATAGAAAACCGAAGTCGACCGGGGCACTTTTTGAATGCACCATCATCACACCTTGGGCCACTTTGGAGAATTTACCCATCATGCCGACCAGTGAGACCTTTTTAATTCCCTGCCTCTTACATTGCTTAAGTGAGAAGCCTACAAAATCACCCATTTCAATAAAGGCTTCCTCAGGTAAATCTGGAAGTAGGCCCATTGCATATTTTTCACTGCGCCCGCCAGTCGTTAAGACAAGGTGCTCACACCCACTCGCTTTGGCGACACTGATGGCCTGGACGATACTTGCCATATAGGCGGAACTGGAAAAAGGGACGACAGTGCCCCTTGTTCCCAAAATGGAAATGCCTCCCACAATCCCTAAGCGGCCATTTAATGTTTTTTTCGCTATTTCTTCACCTGCGGGTACGGAGATGACGATTTTCACTCCTCTATTGATCTTGAATTCTTCCAATGTTTGCTGCACAGTTGTTAAAATCATCTTGCGCGGTACAGGATTAATGGCTGCTTCCCCTACAGGAACGGGAAGCCCGGGTTTTGTCACACGACCAACTCCGGTCCCTCCATCCAGGATAATCCCGGGTGCATCCGACCAGCTGACAGTAGAGATAATATGGGCCAGATGTGTGGCATCGGGATCATCTCCGGCATCTTTGATCGTTTCAGCACTAACCGCATTTTCTGATATATCATATTTCTCAATAGTGAAAGTGGCATCTCGGCCGATGGGCAAGGAAATCGTTGCCTCCTCAAGTGCATCCCCCGTGATCAAAGCGGTCAATGCCGCTTTGGTCACGGCAGTTGAACATGCTCCTGTCGTATATCCATGACGCATTTGTGAGGGGTCTTTTTTCACTTTCTTTTCCATGTTTTTTAACTATCAGCTAAAAGGGAAATCGCGTTCAATGCAGCAACAGTGACAGTACTTCCACCTTTTCGGCCAATATTCGTAATGAATGGAACTTCTGTGATCTTAGCGAGTTCCTCTTTCGATTCTGCTGCAGAAACAAACCCAACAGGCATTCCAATGATTAAGTCCGGTTTTGCAATCCCTTCTTTAATAAGGCGAATGAGCTCAAGTAAAGCGGTAGGTGCATTGCCAATGGCATAAATGCCCCCTTCATTTTCCTTTACGGCTTTTTGCATCGAAATGATTGCCCTTGTTGTATTCAAACGTTTTGCTTCGACCATCACATCCGGATCTGAAATATAGCAATGAACGTCCCCGCCGTGTTTTTGAAATCTTTTTTTGCCTGTACCGCTCTCGATCATTTGCACATCAGCAATGACATGCCTTCCTTTGCGAATGGCTTCCACACCAGCTTGAATGGCATTTGGATGGATGATGACACTTCTTCCCAATTCAAAATCCGCTGAAGCATGAATGACCCTGCGGACGATCTTCCATTCATCTTCAGAAAAATCATGATTGCCCATTTCTTCAGCAATGATTGAAAAGCTATAATCATATATTTTGTCAGGGTCTACCGTTAGTGGTTTAAAATCCGTTTTAAAATCCATCTTGCATTCCTCCTATTTTTCAATTAGCTGTTTATTCAACTCGGCAATGACATGATCAAAACTGGAATGAACATTTTGATAGTCAACATCCGGTCGTGATATCATGATCGTGTCTATTCCACATTCCAACGCGGCTTCCAATTTCTCATCAACCGCACCGACCTTGCCACTTTCTTTCGTTATCATCAATGTGACCCCATACTGTTCATATAGAGCTTTATTTAATTCTTTGGAAAATGGCCCTTGAATCGCAACGATATTTTTTTGTTCAATGCCCAACTGCGCACATTTTTCCATATTGTCCATTCGTGGCAGCATTCTCGCTATGACTCTGGTATTCTCGAGCCCCACCAATTCTTTTGCAAACACGGCTAGGGTTTTACTTCCGGTCGTGAGCATGATGACTCCCCGTTTTTCTGCGGCAAGCTTGGCAGCTTCCTCATAGCCACGGACAACTATCAATTTATCATTCTGAAACCGTTGACTTTCACGCTCATAACGAATATAAGGAACATTTGCTGCCTTTGCTCCAATAAGGGCGTTTTTGGATGCTTCTTCGGCAAATGGGTGACTTGCATCGACTACAGCCTGAAAACCTTTTGCAGAGATTAAAGATGTCATATCTTCTGCAGATAATCGGCCAATCCGGGTGGATATCCCTGCATCCTGCAAACTCTTGGCCGCCGATTCGGTTACAACAGTTGCCAAAACCTTGAACCCAACCTGCTGCATCTCAATCGCTAATTCCCTTGCATCACTTGTACCCGCCAAGAACAAAATCATTTTGATGTCCCCACCGCTTGCCCATCATGATCGTGGTGATGATCATGGTCGTGATGGTGTTCATGGTCGTGATGGTGATCATGGTCGTGGTCGTGATCGTGATGGTGATGATGGTGAGCATGTCCATGTTCCTCGACATGTTTACGATAGTTTTCCAAATCACGCGCCCCGCTTGATTTGCCTTCACTGGCTTCAATTACTCGTTCTTGCAGAATGTTCTGTAAGGTTGGATGATATCCAAAATACTTTGCCAATATGAATTCTCGATCATGATATTGCTCTTGATAGCCTTTCAGCATATCCTCCATTCTTTCCATCAACACCCCAGTGAAGAGGAAATATGGCAGCATCACTATTTTTTTTGCCCCTAAGCGGATGCATCGTTCAATACCTTCATCAACGTGAGGGTCCGTTACACCCATGAAGGCTGTTTCGACCCATTTAACGTTTAATTTTTCCCATAATAATCGTGAAATTTTAAATATATCACTATTTGCATCAGCATCACTGCCGCCTCGGCCAATTAACAATATCGCTGTCTCTGAATGTTCAGAGATCGTATCGAATCCCGCTTCCTCAAGACGGTCTGTCAGGATCGTCAATACATCATGGTGGACCCCGATCGTTTGGCCATATGTGAATTTCACTTCTGGATACTTGGTTTTCCCATCCTCTATTTCAGCTGGGATATGTAATTTCGAATGTCCTGCATGCAACAAAATGATCGGTATGACGATAACTTCAGTAGCCCCTCGTTCTACACAATTATCAATTCCTTTGGATATATTCGGTGCCGCAAATTCCAAGAAGCACGTTTCCACTAGGAAACGCCCGTCCATTGACGGAATCATATTTTCAATAAAATGACGGACTTCTTCATTTCCCGAAGCCAACCGGCTTCCGTGTCCTACGAACAAAACTGCTTTCATTTACTTTCCCCCTCTTGATTAGTCTTCACAAGGCGCAGGCTCTATGTTTATTTTGGGAGCGATGTCCTGATAAGAAAAATTCTGTATCTTTTTCGAACGTTTGAAGTATTTAAAAAGCCGCTCATTTGGATGGGCATTTTGCTTATACTCGCCGACAATGTCCGTGATCAGTTCTACAAGTTGTTCCGGTTCAATGCCTTCCGCTACCGGCTGACCCGGATGGGCTGTTCTTCCAACCGGTTTAGCTCCAAGAAATAAGTCGAACTTCCCTTTTCTGAAGACAATCCCGATATCATCCATCACAGCACTATAACAAGCCATCCCACACCCATTAAAGCCGATGTTCAGTTCCTTGGGCATGCTCATTCCGCCAAGCACCCGGTGTATTTCGTCCGCATAAGGAATGGATTCCGCTTTTTCACCATCACAGAAATCACAGGCTTTTAATGTCAGTACATCTCCAATCGGCGACAAAAGAAAGTTTGCTGATTGCAATTTCCCCGTAATGACTTCCGGATCCGTTGTCGGAATCTTTAAGACGATTTTATGATTTGGCGTGTATTCCATCGTTCCCTTTTCCCCGACAACTTCCGCAAGTGTCATCATTTGTTTGGGAGTGAATTGTTTATTCGCCACACCTGGACTAACGGCAAGTTCGAACACCGACTCCATTTTTTGCTGAACAACCGGCTTAATGGATTGCTGAACGGCTTGACCCTTGACTCTGGACAGAGCTTCCATTGCCATTTCAAAGGAAGCTTGCTTCTTTTCAGGTGCTTTTGTAAGTAAGCCAACTCCTCCAGCGGACTCGGGTAAGGCTTCTTGATCTAATGCCCACGGTTCCGCTTCTTTTTGCAGTCGCTGATGCGGCTTCAAAGTTTGCTTTTCCGAATTTAACGTATATTTTCTTTGATAGCCTCTCGGTGTGATGATTTTGTCGTCATATAAAAAGGTGGATGAATTACCGATAATGACGGTGGTCAACATTCCAATATCGTGATTCAACATATCCTTCAAATTGGTAATGACAATATCCTGCCTATCGCGATAAGCACTTTTCACCAACCCGACAGGTGTATCCGGCGAGCGGTAGCGAAGGAGAATTTTCTGTGTTTCAACAATTTGCCGGGTCCGCCTGCCGCTGCGCGGATTATACAGTGCAATGACAAAGTCTGCCATTGCAGCTGCTTCAACCCTTTTAGCGATCAGTTCCCAAGGAGTTAAATGATCACTGAGGCTGATCGTACACGAATCGTGCATGACGGGCGCCCCAAGTAAAGACGCACATGAGTTGATTGCTGAGATGCCAGGAATGACTTCTATGCCCACTCCAGTTTCTTCTTTCCAGCCTTTTTCAATCAATACTTCATAAACCAACCCTGCCATCCCGTAAACTCCGGCATCCCCACTGGAAATCACCGCCACTTTCTTTCCCAGCTCCGCTTGTTTCACTGCTTCCTGTGCACGTGATACCTCTTCGGTCATCCCCGTACTAATGATCGTTTGATCTGTTAGCAGTCCCTGAATGAGTTCAACATAAGTTTTATAACCAATGATGTAGTCACTTTCTTGAAGGGCTTCGACGGCACGTTTGGTAATGTGTTCAAAATTCCCGGGCCCAAAGCCCACGACGAATAATTTACCGTTTGTACTCATTAAGACATCTCCTTTTACGCTTTGTTCTTTGAAATACCCGTATGAGCAGGAAAATCTGGATTAGGGGTCATTTCCCCGTCTTTGTATTGATAGATCATCTGTGGAACAAACTCACCATCATCGATATTACTGACGATCTGCCGACCGAAATCAGGCGTTTCCACTCGATACCAGTTTCCTTGGGGATAGGCAATCACTACGCAGGCATCCTTACATCTCCCGTTACAGCGTGTCCTCGTTGTATGGATTTTCAGATCCAGTCCTTTTGAAGCAATTTCATCGCGAATCGCTTGGGTTACTTCTTCCCCGCCCTTTTTCATGCAGCTGCTCCCATTACAAATCAACAGATGCGTATTTGTACCCGTCAAGTTCCAAGTAGTCATTTTCTTCCTCCTAGGTTCAGGGAAAAGGCAAAATAAAAAACCTTAACATAAGAGTCAAGGTTTAAAAAAACTATATGAATGAGGAGCCAAAGGCAAGCTTGCCAAACCCTCCCAAAATCGTCATAGTCCTTCTACCTTTCCCTCCGAAAAGTATCATGCAATTTTAAAAGCAGGTTTCCTGGCTTACGCTTCATTTTACTTTGTCCCTTCCCGGCATCATGCCAGTGGCTATCGACAATTTCATCAGCGTTTACAGTAGCGGGGGCTGCATCGGATTTTCACCGATTTCCCTATTATCCCTTGCTTATTCACACAAGGGCACTTTTAAAATGAAATATTTGGTTTTATTATACATTTCCAACTAACTTAATCTATCATATAACAACTTTGTCAAAATTCAATAGTTTATTCCGACTGTTTAGAAAAGTTTAAACGTGTAAAACCAGTTACAATCCTTTCCTCGCAACAAACTTCGACCAAAAAAAAAAGATAGTGTAGCTGGAATTATTTCTTTATGGTACACTATACGAGAATTTTCTAAATAATTACATAAGTTTCATGGTGTTGAATTTCTCGGAATTCAGCTTAAAAGGGAAGCCGGTGAAAATCCGGAGCGGTCCCGCCACTGTAAAGGGAAGTTCCATTACTTTAACTTTAATCCACTGTCAAATGAGATGGGAAGGATGTAATGGGATGATGAACCAAAGCCAGGAGACCTGCCATGAAGCGTGAAACTGTTTCAGCCTACGAGGATGGGCGTGCGGATCAGGCAGAATGGCCCAAGGTTGGTTCATGCTGCAAAATTCCTGTTCATTACGC
>NZ_JVPL01000033.1:0-2572 GCF_001054655.1 Bacillus sp. 220_BSPC | reverse complement strand
CCTGGACTCGCTTTTCCCGCAGGAGTCTCGTACCTTCCGTTCCAATCAACTAACGTGTTTTAAATGAAAAAAATGCAGGCTTATCTTATTCCGAACCCTCTTTAAGACTAGTTTATCCTTCATGTTTTTCCCTGTTCTCCTTAATGGATGGAAGGAATTTGCGACACCACTTGCCGAATAACGGGCTAGCCGAGACACCACAGACGCTTGCGACGAGGAGGCTTGGCAGACAGTCGGCGGAAAGGGAGCTGATTTCTGAAATCAACTGCAACTTGAAATAATAAAACTGTGTCCTCCATCAATGGAGAGTGAAACTCAGGCTAATTTCTGGTGTTGACTCTGACCGGGCCCGGGCGATTCCCATAAAGCCTAGTACCTCAATTAAAATTCCTTTCATGCTGAAGGAGCCATTCCTTTCTCCACAAGCCACCCGCATAACCAGTTAATTTCCCATTTGAACCTATTATTCGATGACAAGGAATCACGATGCTTAACTTATTTCTTCCATTAGCGCTCCCTACTGCCCTAATGGCTTTTTCATTACCGATTGAAACGGCGATGTCTTTATAGGAACCCGTGTTAGCGTACAGGATTCCCGTTAATGCGTTCCATACGTTTTTTTGGAAGATGGTCCCTTCAAGTATATAGGGAAATGTAAATTCCCTGCGTTCACCTTTGAAATACTCATCAAGCTGGCTAAAGCACTCCGCCAAAACCTGAGGCGTTTGCTCTTGCATAATATTTATCTTTATATCCCTTTCTGCGAACATTATGGAACTGATGGCATCATTCGTTCCTGATATCTCGATAACTCCAATCGGCGATTCATAATCTAGTTTATATAATTCACTCATATAAGGACCTCCATTTCTGTATGTGGCTTACATTCGATTCTTAAGATTCATGTTGCGATATTCACTTGGAGTACAATTTTTCAAACGGCGAAATACTTTATAAAAGTTTGAAGGGCTTTGGAAGCCCACTTCAAGGCAAATCTCAAGATTCGTTAGACTTGTGCTTGTTAGAAGGTATGAAGCTTTATCCACTCTTATTTTTTCCAAATAGGAACGGGGAGTTTCTAATGTTTCCTTTTTGAACAGCCGCTCCAGATAATAGGAACTTACACCGACATGATTGGCAATATCCTTTAATTCAACTTTTTGATTATACTGATTGACCAAGAAAGCGATGATATCTCTTACAAGTCCTAATTGAGGGGAATCATCAACTTCCGGTTGGCATCGTTTGCAAGCACGGAAACCGTCCTTTTCAACTTCATCGATGTCATGATAGAATTTCACATTTATTTTTTTCGGCTTCCTTGACCTGCAGGAAGGGCGGCAGTATATTTTAGTTGTCTTTACTGCGGTAAAGAATAATCCGTCATATTTAGGGTCGCAAGCAATGATTTTCTCCCACATTTCTTCAAAAGAAAGATTTATAGCAACAGCCATTATACTCCGCATCCTTTCAGGTTTTACTTCCCATATAAATGTGAGGTGTCACTTAGCTCTACTATTCGTGCTGTATCTCGTTCTAACAATTCAATGGCTTTATCGAACAGGGCATTCCCGAAACTGAGACGTTTTACGCCTAATTCTTCAAGCTCCTTACCATTCGTCAATCCAGGTAAGGATAATACATTAAGGGGAGCACCTATATTCAAAGTGATTTCCTTTATTTCATCATGGTTCGTTAATCCAGGGATGAATATTCCGCTGGCACCACTCTCCACATACGCTTTTGCCCGCTCTACTGTTTCCCGGAAAGGATTTTCTTTTTGAAAATAAGTATCTGTTCTGGCATTGATGTAAAAACCTTCATACCCATTATAATCCAACGCTTCCCTTATTTTTAATAGCAGGCTGCAGTGTTGATATATATCTCTTAGCCCTTTTTGTTTTTTGAGGGAATCCTCAATATTGATCCCGGCTACACCGGCCTCTGCTGTCCTTAACACATTATCGACAATCTTTTCTGCGGTTTCACCATAGCCTGCTTCAATGTCCGCGGTGACGGGAATTTTCACATTATCCGCAATTAGTTTAATGATACCTAAATGTCTTTCAAAATCAATCACTTCGCCATCAGAATAACCCAGGGAGTTGGCAATTCCCCAGCTTGTCGTTCCAATCGCCTTGAATCCTGATTTCTCGAGAATCAAGGCCGATAATAGATCCCAGGCGTTCCCCAATATCAACAGGTCCTTCGAAAAGTGTAATTCATTGAATTCCTTAATGTTAGTCATTATAGTTGCTCCTAAAATTTATTTGACCTCATTTTAACAATCAACCCAGCTCCAAATCGTCCTTATTCTTGCTCTTATGGTCCATTCAAACAATGTTTGTGCTGGATACCCGTTTAACGGTTTCGGACAAATAAAAAAAATGCCCTTTCATACCAGGGCATTTCAGTTTGTATACAAAGGGTTCTATCTAAGGTTATTACAAAGGTGTTTGGAACGGAAGGTGCGAGACTCCTGCGGGAAAAGCGAGTCCAAGGGTGACCCCACAGGCGCAAGTGCGCCGAGGGCGGACCGCCCGCGGAAAGCGAGTGCCCTACGTTCCAATCA
>NZ_JVPL01000032.1:0-263 GCF_001054655.1 Bacillus sp. 220_BSPC | reverse complement strand
CTTAGGATCTGGCGCCGCAAGGCGTGGGGGTTCAAGTCCCTTCACCCGCACTGATATTTTTCTTCTTGACATCAAGTTGAAAAGGTGTTAAACTTACAAAGTCGCTTTCGCGGTCGTGGCGGAATGGCAGACGCGCTAGGTTGAGGGCCTAGTGGGGGAAACCCCGTGGAGGTTCGACTCCTCTCGGCCGCACCAATAACATCATAGAAATTAGCGCCCGTAGCTCAATTGGATAGAGCATCTGACTACGAATCAGAAGGTTG
>NZ_JVPL01000031.1:0-203 GCF_001054655.1 Bacillus sp. 220_BSPC | reverse complement strand
AAACATGATTCTATTCAGCGAGATCAACTTGAAATGATTACTTTAGATCATCTGCGTTATCATCAAGATGTAAACCCTATATATGCGAAGCGTAAAGAAACGATTGAGCGTGATATTCGCAGATGCAAAAGAAAAGCATGATATGCGTTGGATTACTTTAAGGGGACTTAAAAAATTGTCGATGCAGGCGATGCTTACTTTCG